>JANWZE010000116.1 GCA_025054955.1 Blastocatellia bacterium
CAATACTATTCGACGGCAGTCCGTGCTCGATCTGCCACACATCCTGAGCATATTGCGTGAGAGCCTTCCGCGGATCGAGTGCCCAGGCCGTGTGGGTTCCGGCCCCCACAGCCAGCAGGAGAACGACCAGGCCAAGAATTCCCATCATCTTGAAATCGTCCGGCTTCATAATCTCGTTGACTACGCCATCCCTTATGCTTGGCATCATTATAATAAATAGACGTAAATTTCCTGGAAAAAACCTTCAACCTTGTAAAATTTTTTTGACTCATGGTCAGACGATTCATTGCCGCTTACCCATGAGCAGTCACTTCGCAGTTACGAGCTACTTGCGCTCCGTCGTTCGCTGATGCGCTTTTCGGTCGTGTCAGCTCTGACTACCTCATACACATTTGTTGGGACGCTTACGCAAAATCCTACCCAGCCGCTGAATATGCTCGCGTGTAGAGCCAGAGCCGGAGAGTGAGATGGCCACTGAGGCATAGGGGATGTTGACACCCTCGTTGAGCACTTTGGAGGTGACCAGAGCCAACCCCTTTTCCTTGATAAAATGCCTGTAATCATTGGCGGCGCTCCTTGATCGCTGTGTGATGCGTAATGGCCGGGATCAGAAACCGTTCAGAGATGCGATAGGCCATATCGTTCTCAGCAGTGAAAGTCAGCACGCATAAGGGCAATTCTTCGAAAACGTCCAAGGTCAGCGTGCGCCAGAGGCGCAAATAGCAGGTCGCCAGACGTGCAACGTCTGGAACAGCCGATCGAACCAGAGTGGCGCGTCTGCAGTCGCGCCAAGACATGGGTGTTCGCGGCGAGTGTTTCAGTTGCACGAACGACCCCATGGGAGGGCTGCTGGCGCCTCTCCAAGGCGCCCCGGGAATTGGGGGATGACGTCCACCCAGATGTTTCACGTCTGGCTACCCTCTGGCGGCATCTAACGACGCCGTGTCCTGGAATCGCTCCTTGGGAAATAGCCCACGAAACACACGAAGCTCACGAAAGAGTTGTCTTCTCATCGTTCGTGGTGAAGGTGTATGGATGGGCCATTGGTCGTTATCCCAACTCGGAGCGTAAACGCGCCGCAGCGCGACGGCCTGAATCTAGCGCAAGCAAATTCCTACGCTCATAAACTCATCAGGATCGCGTAAACGCGCCGCAGCGCGACGGCCTGAATGTAGCCCGGCGTTTCAACGCCGAGCACGTTCCATCGGCCCCTCTCCCCACGTCGTGTCAGCGACGGTTGAACGATGCTCATGGATAGGCTCACCCGTCGCTGACGCGACGAAACACTGCTGAGCGTTCTGCCCACCGTGCACTGAAGTGCACGGCTACAGTCAGTGAGCCGCTGCGCGGCCATGGCAGGCTCAAGCTTATGACTCGTGCATGGTCTCTCGTCCCATCCTTGGAAAGTCCGTGAGAGCGCACGCCGGCGGGGAAATACGAAGCATGAAATCCCCAATCCGAATCGTTTCGGATTTCGATATTCGGATTTCGGATTTCCTGTTGCAAGGGTGCTCCCACGTTTTCACGCTTCGTGGCGTGCAATCGCATAGGGACGATTCTCCTGAAAATGCCCTGGAAGCGCGCGCCTCTGACATGCTTCTTCTCAAAGCAACACAGACCGCGTGCGCTCCCAGGTTTTTATTCTTCATGACGTGCGCGGAGCACATGAGCGATTCTTCCAAAGGTCCGACCCATCACCTGCCTCAGGAGATTCATACGTGTACAATCCGTCATCCGCAATTGGTGTGAGCCAGCGCTACGGTCCTCCGGTGATGGTGATTTGCACTTCAGCGACATTGTTCCCCTCGTTCGCTTCAGTGACCGCGCTGCCGCTGTCGGCAATGGCGCGGATGGTGGCCGCGCCGGTCGGAACATCGGTTGGAATGCGAATCGGCACGTTGAACGATTGCGAGGCGCCGGCGGCTAGCGTCCCCGTTGACACCGTCCCCAGCAACACATCAACGTCCGCTGCGCCGGGACGGCGGATGAAGAGCCGCACCTGGTGAGTCGCTGAACCCGCTTGCCCTTCACCTTGATTGACGATGTCGAAGGAAGCGACGGCCACGCCGCCGCGTGGGATCGTCAGCGGAACCACACGCAGGTTCCGCACAATCAGGTCAGGCAGACCGCTCACCCGCCGATTGCCGAAATTGCGGTTGGCAGCGATCTGGGCTGAAACGAGCGTCAGTGTGTATGTGCCCGGCGCCGGTGGGAACGTCTGCACCCATCCTGGCTGCAATGCCTCCGACACCGTGTAGGTGCCCGGGAATAACCCGCAAAAACGATACGTGCCTCCAGTGGCGGTGGTCGTCGTCCCGCTCACCGGACCGCTGAGCTGAATCGTCCAACCAGAAAGCCCAGTTTCACCAGGATTGATCACACCATCACCGTTGGCATCGTTCCACTTCATCCCTTCGATGCAGGCTTTACACTTGCCCTCTGAACGCGCCTGAACGAGGGCTTGAATCTCTTGCAGCGTCAGTGCGCGTTTGATGAGCTCGACTTCGTCCAGCTCGCCGGGGAAGAATAAACCAATCCCCTGCGCTGGCGTCCGCACGCCCAGATACAGATCGCCTGTATTGTCCAAGTTGGCGGGCGTGGCTGGGCTGCCCGACGGAGGCGCACCCAAAGGCGCACCGGTGAAGACCTGGACGCCATCAACATAGAGACGCACGCCGCTGCTCGTGTCAGCTCGATCCACAACGGCTGCCACATGGTGCCATTGCCCATCGGCGACGTTCGGGGAAGTCGTCGGAGCGACATAGTTCACACACGATACGCCCGCTGCGGGCGCTGGTGTGCACGTTGAGCTACCCGTGCCGTTGGCCATCTGCAGTCCCAATCGGCCGTTGCTGAGGAAGAGCGAATAGCCCAGAGGCGTCGGACCGCTGCGCTTATCAACGAGCACCACCACGCCCTGCGAGGCTGTCGTGCGCACCCAGGCATCGAGCGTGAAATTCCCCGTGCCCACATTCAGCTCGGGATGATCGGGCACGCGCACATGATCGTTCACGCCATCGAAGCGGAGCGCCCCGGCCACGATTCCCGGTGTCGGCGTCGGACCGTTGACGTGCGTACCGTTGTTGGCCACTAAGGCTAGGTCATTGGCTGTTGTGCCCGACGTCTCATCCAGCGGCCACCAAGCCGTCATATTCGCCGGCGGCCTTACGCAGCCGGTAATCAGGAGCGTTGCACATGACACATTGTTCTGCGAGTTAATGTCGCTCTGATTGGTCACTGTGGCGCAGTTTCGAATCTGGCTGCCTGGCGTTAACGTTATCGTTGCCGTGAAAGTAAACGTGGCGGAATATCCCGGAGGCAGCGGGTCTGTCGTGGCGCAATTGAGATAATCACCCGGAGCTGTAAAACCACATTGCCAGTTCAAGTTGCCACCTGATTGACTGATCGTCACCGGCAGGTTGAACGGCATCCCTGGGAATACCGGCTCAGATACCACGGTTCCGGGGAAGGGGCCGGGCGGACACGTTCCCGCGCCCACGTTCGTGATGGTGAGGGTGATCGTCACCGGCTGCCCGGTTGGCGCCGGATTCGGACTGAATCTCTTGCTGATCTGTAGATCGCATGGCCGCTTGTTGCCGAAGGCCACGTTGACTGTCTGCCCAGGTTGGACCGTCACAGTTTGCGAAGTTGGCGTGGTCGGCATCCAGCCTGATTGCACTTGCTCGGTCACGGTGTAGGTGCCTGGCGCAGTAACCGGTAAGCATGCCAGTGGCGTTCCCGGCGGGCTCGTCGTGATTGTGCCCACAGGGTTGTTGTTCGCATCAGTGACGGTGAATTGCCAACCGGGGAGCAACGGTTCATTCGCATCCTGCACGCCGTCGCCATCCAGGTCCTCGAACTTCAGCACGCAAATTTGACCTCTTTCGATCGGCTGCGGCCTGCACTTGCCCGCCGAGTCGGCGGCGACGATGCCCTGAATTTCTTGCTGGTCGAGCGCGCGGGTGAAGAGTTCCAGTTCATCAATGGCAATCTCGCAACGGCCGCCGGGCACGCGAATTCCGCCGATGAGCATCGGCAGCGTATTCGTGATACTGCCCGTTGGCAGCGCGAAGCTTCCAGCTTGAGCGCCGTTGATGTAGAACGTGCCGATGCCCGTTGCGCGGTTTACTGTCACGGCTACATGAACCCACGGGCCTGTATTGGCCAGCGGATTCGCCCCCGTTGGCAGTGATGTCAGACTGGTAAAGAGGAGGTTGTTGAGCTGGAACTTGAGAAATCCAGTGCTTGGCGAAGGTTGATCTACAAACAACGAGAAGCCGGTTTGGGTGGCGGGGTCCCATTTATCCACGATTGGCGCGAGGATACCACCTCCACATGGCACTACTCGTATCCAAGCATCAATGGAGAAGTCGCCGGGGAACGTGAGATCGGCGCTATGCGGGACTTCTACAAACGGGCCGTAGAAGTAGAGTGCCCCCGCCCCAACCTTTCCGGCGACAGGTGTGGGTCCCGTACCAACCGGTCCAACGGGCGCAGGCTTGGGGACACCTGTGTCGCTCACGGTTGAGCCGGGCGGTGGCGCAATATCGGCCACCGCGGTTGCTCCTGTTTGCTCATCGAGCGGGTACCATGCGACCATGCCCGCCGGCGGCACAACGCAAGGTTGTCCAGCCTGAGTGAGAGCCTGGAGTGCCAGCTCTCGATCGGCAGGATCGGCAAGAAGAAGAACCGCGATACGCAACCCAGCTTGCCTTTCATTCGGGAGGCGTTCATAGCAGGCGCACTCGCATTTGCCACCATGAAAAGGGCTCTGAACACATTTTCTATTGTGAGTTGAGGAACACTCGGTACAGTCAATACTTCTCCTCAGTGCTCCAACCTCGACTGTGCTGATATAGTCGAGCTGAATGCCCTGCTTGGAGAGATGATGTACAAAGATTTTTCGCAGACTCTTCTCATCCAACCAACCGATCTGTTCTAACTCAGCCAGGATTGTATCGGCCTGCGCTGAAGTCAACGCACCTGCTGGGTATGCCAACTTGTAGAGGTCACTTCCGGACACACTGTAGTAACTCCGAGCCAGAACGAGCAGGGGTTTCGGAGTCCACATTAAACTGAGACCAAGCAATAGCCCCACGCTGACGTGGAGCAACCGACTCACGCTTCGATGACCGATGCGAATGTTTTTGCCTTCCATAGTGATCTCCTCTGAAAAAGTGGCACGGGCGTTCCCGCCTGTGGCGTTTTTCATCGTTTGTCTCGCGTCGTCCGGACGACATGAACAACTCCTCTGAAAAATAGCCCACGAAACACACGAACCTCACGAAAGAATTGTATTTTCATCGTTCGTGGCGTGCTGTTGCATAGGAGCGATTCCCTTGAGAATCTGGCACAGGCGGGAACGCTTGTGCTCCACTTTCATGCTTCGTGACGTGTGTTGCATATAGGCGGTTCCCTTGGAAACAGCATTTTCGTCGTTCGCAGGTGCCCAAACCGCATAGGCGATCCATTGTCTACCATATTTCGCGGGAATTAGCGAGTCAGAATTTGCTCTAGGCAACGCAATTCATCGGGCAACGGGTCTTGGCATGACCGGCCGAAATCTATCCAGAAACCGAAGAGAGCACGACTCTCCACTCGGCCCTGCGTGTAAATCTTCACCGCATAAGGAGCCATCAAGTCTTCATGAAGAAGATGCTGGTGGAGAACCATCTGTTCAGGATCACCCCCAGCACTCCGCCACCCGATGTTTCCGGTAGTTGAGAGCCTTCGTCACCAGATCATGATGGCGCGTCGCCGGAGAGATCACTTCGACCCCAAGAAGCGGCGTGCCGGAGAAGCGTTCCTTTTCCAACCGATCTCGTTGATCCACAGGGACGACGCAAATGTCCCGCTCGTAATTCAACCCCGGACGCAACCGCACTACTGCCGGCCCGTTGAACACTTCGCCAACGTTTCGCCTCTGAACAAGGACATGAAGCGAAATGGTAAGGAGCCTCGTTATCGCCTGATGTCGGATACTGACTGGTGAGTGCATGATGACCTCTCGATCCTCGAATTCAGCAAACCACCTCTCAGGCGCTTTCTCGTAGTAATGCTCTTCGGTCCAGCCGGGGATACGCAGCAGGAAGGCGTGCAATGTTTCCTCACGCTCTGGTCCGATGAGTTTCACAGTAAGTCGCATCGCTCATCTCTCCGCGGGACATTTACTCGCCCACGAGCGTATCACCCACCCCTGCTCACTATCCGCCGCTACTTCTCCAGCGCGAGGTTGTATTTTTTGATCTTGCGGTAGAGCGTATCGCGGGAGATGCCCAGTTCGCGGGCGGTCGCCGACACGTTCCACTCGTGAGCTTGAAGCGCAGCTTTAGCCAGTGGCGTTCGGCTTCTTCCACAGCCTGGGAGATGGCGGATGAAGCACCGGCAGAGACGAGCTGTTCAGGAGCGGCTCCACTCTCATGCCTCCTGATCCACAAGATTCCCTCGTCGTCTTCATGTAGAACATTGACATGGATTTTGGTAATGAATTATGCTGCCTGCGGCTGTGAAAAAGCTAGTTTCAGAAACTTGATCACAGAAGAAGCTCTCAGGTAGAACACAGCCACCTTCTAAAAACAAGCGTCTTCGTTCGTCACGGTTTTTTGCTGTTTGAACCGGGTTGGCGGTTGGGTTGTATTATTATTCGGGTTGATACAACTCATAGGAATTGTCGTGTGGTACTGTCAGCGTTGCGTTTGACATTTTTCATAAAGAATCGTGCATGAGCGGTGTGATGGATGAAACGGAAGCGCAAGAGAGAAGTCATCTCACGACTGACACGAGAGAAGTCATCTCAAGACTGATAGGAACACTCTCCAGAGTGCGGTAGGTTAGCTACTGGCAGGGGCTCATACGGGTTCTGGGGAAGGGCACAAGCGCAACAAATGAGCAAAATGTCTCAGG
This sequence comes from Blastocatellia bacterium, assembly GCA_025054955.1. NCBI lineage: Bacteria > Pseudomonadati > Acidobacteriota > Blastocatellia > Blastocatellia bacterium. Next base: position 6,904 of record JANWZE010000116.1, read on the forward strand.
AATACGGAAGAAGGCTTTATGAGGAAAGCAAGTGAGCCTCAACTTCCAACGTGCCTTCATGCAGGCGCCGGAGAAGCACAAGAGCGCTCTCTGTGGAATGCAGGTGAGCGTAAGGTGTGCCATCTTCTCTTGCTTGTTGGAGGCAATCCGCTGCCCAATACCGTCGCGGGGAAGTTGCTCGTTGCGCCGGGCGGGACCATCACCCTTGTTCATTCGGGAGGTGCTGCAGGCACTGCGGATGTCGCGCAAAGGCTCAAACAATGGTTGGAAGAGAAAGCGAAGGAAGAACAAACAAGCGTGAAAGTGGAGTTAAGGGAGGTTAGCGAGTCCAACCCTTCCTCCATTGTTCAAGGCGTGAAAGAGCGTCTTGAAGCCATCAACGCCCAGTCGGTCGGTCTCAACTACACCGGGGGCACAAAAGCCATGTCGGTTCACGCTTATCGCGCAGTGGAGCAGTGGGCCAAAGAAAAAGGCATTACGCCGGTTTTCAGTTACCTCGATGCCCGAACGTTGGAGATGGTGTTTGATCCGGTTGATGCTGGCAGCAGTGAGCAGAGGAGATACGTCGGACGAGCATTGGAATTGAAGTTAACGGACTTGCTGGCGTTGCACGGATGCACACTCAAGAACCAGCCGACACAAACGGTTCTCCTCCCTGAAACGGCTGATGCTTTAGCGAAGGCGTGCGGCAATGATGCGGGCTTCAAGGACTGGAGGCAGTGGATTGACAACGAATTACGTCCCAAGTGCCGGCGCTCGGATAAAGAGGATTGGAAAAATAAGACTCAACTTCAATCGGTTCGTCTGACTTTACCCAACAGTGAGTCCCTTCGTGAGGTTGTGCAGGCACTCAAGTCCGAACTGGGTCACCCTGATGATGATCTCGGGCTCACT
>JANWZE010000117.1 GCA_025054955.1 Blastocatellia bacterium
CAATGGCTGCTGCCAGACAATACGGCAGACTGTGATCAGCCGTCTCTTTCGACGTGATTTCGTACTTGGATGGATCAGACAAAATGTCCGCAGCGCGAGCAATCGTTTGGACTTCGACCAGCTCGATTTCCTCCGGGTGCAAATCGTGTTCGTGAACGAGCTGGAGTGTGGCCGTGATCGGTGAATGGGTCAGTGCCTCGCTCGGATAGGGCTTCATCGAACAATCAACGATCTTGAATTCACTGCCCAATCCGGCGACTAATCGCGCTGGGTCCCACTTCACACCAAGCTGCGCGAACAAGCCTTCTTTGCCTTCAAAAATCGCCTCCGGACCGACGTAGCCGCGTTGAGCTAACAGCGCCGCAAAGACGCCGCTTTGCGTGGCCATCGGATCAACCGTGTTTTTCATCATCGTCAGATGACCGGCCGTGACCGCGCCCAGCGTTAGATTGTGCGAACCAGAGATGCCAATGGCATGAACATACTGCTCAGGCTGGAGCCGTAGGATTTTGCCAGCGACCACAGGCGAGGCTAACTGCGTCAAGCTGGCATGATGCCAACCAATTTCACGAATGCCCGGAAAGGCCGCTTCACACAAGCGCATCTCCAGATCATAGGCAATGATGATGGCCGTAATGACTTCTTGGCCGGAGCTGCGCTGGCGCTCACCCAACGACAATGCAGCCGGAATCAAGTCGCTCGGATGCGATGGGTCTTGTTTCCAGTACACGTCGTTGTAGTCCATCGAACGAATCATCAGACTGTTGAGCAAAGCCGCATTCACCGCATTCGTTCGATCGCCAAAGGCAATCAGCGTGGCTTCGGCAGTGCCGCCCATCTCGACGATGACATCGCGGGCAATGCGACAATCGGCTACATGAAATCCGCCCAGCGCGCAGCCAATCGAATCCAGAAGAAACCGTTTTGCTTCGGTGACAGCCGCTGACGGAAGATCGCTGAAGCTCAGGGCCGCTGCATATTCAGCCCATTGTTGAGAGATCGTTTTACCCATAAGGCCCTCTATGGGGAAATCCGAAATCCGAATATCGAAATCCCAAGCCCTCTGCGAGGGAAATCCCAAATCGCAAGCACGAAATCCGAAACAAGTTGAAGCGTTCAAAACCTCAATGTTCCAAACACTGCCCTAATCCTTGTTTCACATTTGAGAGTTTGGTCATTGGACTTTGTTTCGGATTTCGTGCTTCGGATTTCCCCGCAGGGGCTCAGAACGGTCGCTTCTTACTCAGCAAGTCAAAACTAATGAAATCGGCGTGATGGAAGACGATGGATTCAGGCGAGCGCGTCACATGATCGCCTTCCTTGGAGTGCGTGGCAATCACATGCATCACAGCTTCGGGCAACCCACGACGGTAGGCCATGCCTACGCCGCTGAACGGGTGTCGGAGCAGCTCTCCTTTGCGGCTGCGCACATAACGGCCATCCGACTTTTCATACTCGATCAGTTTGCCCACATCGGCCAACAGCGCGCCGGCAATCAAATGATCGCGGTTGATGCTGAGCCGTTCGCCATAGGCATCACGCAAGACCTTTTCTATCTCGATGCACAAACGGCAGACCGTTCGCACATGTTCGATAAAGCTCACAGTCGGGTTGTCAGCCCACAGACTGAACGGCATGCGCAGTAAATCGTCGAGCTGCCAACCGCCTTCACGCAGCGCGTCTTCCCAGACGGCCAGCGCTTGCTCACGCAGGCGTTCGTCTCGAATCTGGGTAAACTCAGGAATCATGGCTTGAATTTGATCCTTCATACTTCTGCTGGCTCCTTCTCTGAAATTCGCTGCAACTGCCTCTCGGCTGGTCCATCGTATTCGATGTCGGTGCGATGCAGCCGTCGCATCGGCTTGAACCGAGTGCGCTCTTCGATCACATGAGCTACCAAGCCTGGCACGCGCGCGATCATGAAAAATGCGTCGGCCAGGATTGGCGGAAACTCCATGTCACAGAGGATCGCCGCAATTGCTCCATCAGCATTGATGGGGAGGTCTTTGCCATACGCTTGCTTCATGGCCGATTCAATGGCTGTGGCCATCTGGATGTACGCGCCGCTCACGCCTAACTGCTCAGCGAGCTGGAGCAGCCGCTTCGTGCGCGGATCATCGGTGTGCAACCGGTGACCATAGCCGGCGATCCGCCGATGCGCGCGCTGATGCGACGCCACAAGCCACTGAGCTGCCTCCTGAAGCGACACGTCTTTCTGGCGCTGAAACTCGACGGCCTCATGCAAAGCCTGCATGCACTCCTCAATCGCGCCGCCATGATAATGCGAGATGGCTAGAATACCGCCCGCTACCGCGGCATTCAGCTCAGCGCCCGTCGTGGCAATGGTTCGCGCGGTCAAGCTCGACGGCGGCGTGGGCCCATGATCAATCACGGAGACCAAAATCGCTTCAATCATCCTGCCTTCGTTGCGCTTGGGCAGTTCCCCTCTCAGCGTGAGATACACCGCCTCGCCAAACGAGACAACGCCGATTAACTGCTCGATTGGATAGCCGCGAAGCAAAATGCTATTGCGTTCAACCTTTGAAACTGCTGTCTTCCACGTCTCGTCCACTCTGCCCTCCTAACCCCAAATCCCAAGCACGAAATCCGAAACGTTTCGGATTTGGGATTTCGTGCTTCGGATTTTCCCTCGAAGAGGGTTACGGATCACGGAATGATCGGCGCAACGCCGAGCTGTTCAACTACCTGCTTGGTCACTGCTGGCACATCGTTAAACGACTCGACCACATACGCGCCTGCTGCCCGTAATCGGGAGACCTTGCCTTCATACGTGCCGCGCTCCCCTTCGATAATGGCCCCAGCATGAGAAAATCGTGTGCCCGATTGCGCCGCTTTGCCTCCAATGTATGCCACGAGCGGTTTCGTGAAGGCGCCGCGCTCGATCAGCTCGGCTACTCGCTCCTCTTGCGTGGTTCCAATTTCACCGAACATCACCACTGCCGCCGTCTGTTCATCCGCTTCGAATAGCTCTAACACATCGGGCAGCGGCAATCCCACGACCGCATCGCCGCCCACATGCACGATAGTGCTCACGCCAACGCCATGCTTGCATAAGTAGTAGCCAGTCGAAACGCTCATCCCACCGCTGCGCGAGACGATTCCCACCGGCCCCGGTTGAAACCATGCCTTGGCCGATGCAGCGCGGCCACCAACCATGCCCAGCAATCCCTTGCCCGGACTCAATACGCCAACCGTGTTCGGCCCGACAAACCGAATCCCTCGTTGCTGCGCGGCATGCACGATCTCCAACACGTCATACAGCGGCACGCGATCCGGAATGAGCACGAGCAACTTGATGTCAGCAGCAATCGCTTCCAGTGCAGCATCTTTGACTAGCGGAGCCGGAACAAAAATCACGCTGATGTCTACGGGGCCGACCTGTTCGATTGCTTCCTCGACCGTGTCGAAAACCGGTACGCCATGAACTGTCTCACCACCCTTGCCTGGGGTGCAGCCCGCCACAACCTGCGTTCCATACTCAAGCATGAGCCGTGTGCGCAGCAGCCCTTCACGGCCCGTGATGCCCTGCACCAGCACGCGCTTGGTTTGGTCTATCAAAATCGCCATCACTCACGATCATCAGCCGAC
>JANWZE010000118.1 GCA_025054955.1 Blastocatellia bacterium
CGTTCGTGGCGTGCGCTGGGCATAAGGGTGATTCCTCGGAAAACGTCCAAGCTCAGCGTGCGCCGGAGGCGCAAACAGCAGGTCGCCAGACGTGCAACGTCTGGAACAGCCGATCGAACCAGAGTGGCGCGTTGGAGACGCACCAAGAGCCGGGTGTTCGCGGCGAGTGTTTCATTTGCATCAACGACCCGATGGGAGCACTGCTGGCGCCTCTCCAAGGCGCGAGGGATTAGGGGATGACGGCTCCCAGACGTTTCACGTCATGCTACCCTCTGGCAGCGTCTACCGACGCCGCGTCCCACGATCGCTCCTTCGAAAATAACCACTTTCATACTTCGTAGTGTGCGCGGAGCTCACGGACGATTCCTGTGAAAGTACTCCACGAGACACTCGAAGCTCACGAAAGAATTGTCTTTCCATCCTTCATGGTGAAGGTGTAGTAATGGGCCATTGGTCGTTATTCCAACTCGGAGCGTAAACGCGCCACAGCATGGCCGCCTGAAGCTGGCGCAAGCAAATTCCTACGCTCGTGAACTCAGCGGAATCGCGTAAACGCGCCGCAGCGCAGCCGCCTGAATGTAGCTCAGTGTTTCAACGCCGAGAACATTCCATCGGCCCCTCTCCCCACGTCGCCTCAGACGGTGTGGTCTGGCCTGGCATTTCAAAATCGTCGCTGGGGGACGAGCCAGGCGAGGCATGGGAATCGGTTCCGGGCTTCGAAAAGCCAATGGGATTAAGTGAAGCCAAGAGGCTCACGACCGCCTTTGGAGTGCTGCGACCTGTCGCAGCTTTGGCCGGAAAGCGGTGACACGTCACTGCACTCCAAAAACCGTGCTCACTCTACGCCCTTGGCTCTGAAAAGCGCCGGCTAAACTCAATAGTCCCTGATGCGGCCGGCTCCACATTGGCGATTTGTGTGACACTGGCGCTGGGTTGTCGGGGCGTCTCTTGGCGTATGCTCCCGTTGACACCACCGCGCGCAGCGGTATTTGAATTGAGTCTTTCAAGCCAGAGACCAACGTTTTACACGTCAGGCACATTGCCTGAGCGACAAGTGAACTGATCCTGAATGTGGATCGCGGATGGAGAAAATGCGCACTGAGAAGCAGCCACCGGCAACTTCACGTAGCGCTCTCAGAGGCAATGATAGTAGCGGCCGGGGCTGCTCTCAGTACTTTTCTGCAACCGACTTGGCCTGCAAAAACAGCAACAGATAATCGCGTCCGCCGGCTTTGGAGTCTGTCCCTGACATGTTGAAGCCGCCAAATGGGTGCACGTCCACGAGCGCGCCGGTGCACTTGCGGTTCAAATAGAGATTGCCGACGTGAAATTCCTGCCGCGCGCGTTCAAGGTGCTTTCGCTCACGTGAGTAGAGCGAGCCGGTCAAGCCGAACTTCGTGTTGTTGGCAATGGCCAAGGCCTGATCAAAATCGGCGGCCCGCAAGCACGCCAGCACAGGCCCAAAAATTTCTTCCTGAGCGATCCGGGCCATCGGGTCTACATCGCCGAAGATGGTTGGCGCGATGAAGTAGCCATTGCCGAGTTCTTGCAATGCATGGCCGCCGGTGAGGGTCTTGCCTTCCTTCTTGCCGATGTCAATATAGTCGAGAATGGATTGATACGCCGATCGGCTGGCCACCGGTCCCATATACGTCTCTTGGTTCTTAGCCGGGCCGACGATCAACTTTTGCGCGCGCTCGACGAGGCGTTCGATGACCTGGTCATAGACATCCTGAACCATGACAGCACGCGAGCAGGCCGAGCATTTCTGCCCTGCGAATCCGTAAGCAGAGGCCACAATGCCTTCAGCCGCGGCATCCAGGTCAGCCGAGCTATCAACAACGATGGTATCTTTTCCGCCCATCTCGGCCACGACGCGCTTGATCCAAATTTGTCCGGGTGATGTTCTGGCAGCCAGCTCGTTGATCCGCAAGCCGACTTCCATTGAGCCGGTGAACGCGATGAACCGCGTCTTGGGATGGAGCACCAGCGAATCGCCGACGACACTGCCGCTGCCGGGTAGGAAATTGATAACGCCGGGCGGCAACGAGACTTCTTCCATCAACTCGACGAACTTCGCGGCAATGATCGGCGTGTCGCTCGATGGTTTCAGCACGACGGTGTTGCCGGCAACAATCGCGGCTGTGGTCATGCCGACGAGAATCGCCAATGGGAAATTCCACGGCGGGATCACCACGCCAACGCCAAGCGGGATGTAGAACCATTCATTATGCTCGTCCTTGAGCGGCGACGGTGTAGCCGGTTTTGGCTCGGCATAGCGCAGGGCTTCGCGCCCGTAGAACTCCATGAAGTCAATGGCCTCGGCCACATCGGCATCGGCTTCGGCCCAAGGTTTACCAATTTCATGAACCATCCACGCGGCAAATTCCAATTTGCGCCGGCGCATGACGGCGGCAGCGTTGAACAAATAACGCGCGCGGTGCTCGGCTGGCATGCGGCTCCATGAGGCAAAGGCTTTCCAAGCCTCGTCCATCGCTTTGTCCACCAATTCAGCATTGGCGCGATGAACGGAGCCGACTACTTCATCATAGTTCGAGGGATTGAGCGAATGCAGCAGGTCGCCGGTTTCGTATCGCTTGCCGCCGATGATCAGTGGATACTGGCGACCAAATTGGCGTTCGACAGATGCTAACGCCTGCCGCATGGCCGCAGCATTGGCTTCATTGGTGAAATCCAGATAGGGTTCATTCTTGAATGGCGGAACCATAGTTCACTCCTCCTCAAGGTAACGGTACTTCAACCGATGAGCGGAATGTGTACCACATCAGCCGGGCAAACTCAATGCAGCCGGAGCGCGCACGATGGGTCTCCCACTGCGCGTTTGCGATTCGATGAGCCGTAAGTTGACCAGCCGCTGAGCACGCCATTGCAGGAGACGCTGAAGACCTCGCATCGGCGATTCCAGTATCAGCCGGCTGGATCAGGCGGCGTTCGCTGGAGCGGCCGGCGCGAACATGTTCTCGCTGAATTGTTGCTGCGTATCCAGCCACTGTCCTTCCAGTCGCAGTCCGGCAGCCTCGGCCAACCTCTCGATCTCAGCAAACGAATACTTGTAGGAATTTTCTGTGTGGATCGCTTCGCCGGCGCTGAAACACACGGTTAATCCCAGGCGGTCAATCAGCACCGTCTGCTCACGCACGCTCTCAAGGTACATTTGCACACATCCGGCCTGTTCGTCATAGGTCGCGCGATGACGAAACCCCTGCAAATCAAAATGGCCGCCCAATTCGCGGTTGATCCGCGCTAGCAGATTTAAGTTGAACTGCGCCGTCACGCCTTGTGCATCGTCATAGGCAGCCTCCAGCACGGCGCGACTCTTGCGCAGATCAATGCCGACCAGCAGCCGATCCGATGGCATCATCCACCGGCGGATTTGCCGAAGAAACTCACTGGCGGCGGCTCGCTCGAAGTTGCCCACGTTCGATCCCAGCCATAGAATCAATCTTGGTCCTTCAATGACCGATGACAACTGCTGCAATCCATCCTGATATTCGGCGGCGATTGCCACGATCTGCAATGTGTCGTAATCACGCAGCAACGCGCGTGAGCTTTGTTCGAGCGCCGCGCGTGAAATGTCTACGGGCACGTAGCGCAATCTGCCCTGTCGTTGTAACAATGCTTCGATCAGAACGCGTGTTTTACTGGCGCTGCCGCTGCCCAGTTCGACCAGCGTCAAATTCGGTGGGCAGGTCGCTAGAATCTCCGTTGTCCGCGTCAGCAAAATCTCCTGCTCAGCACGTGTCAGGTAGTACTCCGGCAATCGGCAAATCGCCTCAAACAGGTGTGATCCGTCTGCATCGTAGAAATAGCGGCAGTCAAGCCGCTTTGGACTCGCCGACAGCCCGGCTGACACATCGCGAGCGAACGCCGCTAGCTGATCGCTCAGCTCGCCGCCCATCAGTAGGAAGCGTTCATGTGTTGTCATCGTATGTAGGCCCTCGATCCTCAACTATAGAATGCAGCACAGGAGTCAGCAGAAAGCGTTCATGAGTTGTCACCGTATGTAGAGCGCCTCCTGTTCAGGTCAATGGCTTGGCAGAGTCGGTCATTAGCCATAGCCTGTGCGAGCCTCACCACCGCGCCAGGTGGGCAGAGCAAATCGTTTGATCGCCATCGTGGCAATGGTCTGGCCAATGCTGAGCGACGCCGTCGCCGCCGGTGATGGCGCGTTCACGACGTGGATCATGTGTTCAGCTTCAATGATGCGGAAATCATCAATCAACTGGCCAGTCGGATCAACGGCTTGCGCTCGCACGCCGGCTCCTGCCGGTTGAATGTCGTCAGGCTGCAACGTTGGGACCAATCGCTGCAACGCTCTCACGAACGCGCGTCGGCTCAACGAGCGATAATACTCGCCAAGCCCTACACTGCCGTACCGCCGCGCCATTCGCCAAAATCCACCGTATGAGATCATGCTCAGCGTGTCTCTGAGCGAAAAGCTGGTTCGTTGATACCCTTCTCGCTTGAACGCTAAGACCGCATTTGGCCCCACCTCCACACGCCCGTCAATCGTTCGTGTGAAATGTACACCGAGAAACGGCAGCCGCGGATCAGGCACTGGATAGATCAGATTCTTCACCAGACGGCGTCGTTCTGGAATCAGCTCATAATACTCACCGCGGAACGGAATGATCCGCAAGCGTGGATGCATGCCGCACATTCGCGCCACGCGATCCGATTGTAAGCCAGCGCAACCGATCAAGTAACGGCACTGCACGTCTCCAGTGGTGGTGTTCAGTATCAACGCTTCGGTTCGCCGCTGGACACTCACGACGCGGGCTTGCGTGCGAATCTCTGCGCCGGCTTCCTGCGCCCGCCTGGCCATTGCTTCTGCCACATCTGCGTAGTTGACAATCCCCGTCTGAGGGACAAACAGTCCGGCGATGCCTGAGACATGCGGCTCGTATTCAGCAAGCTGCTCGGCTGTCAACTGTCGGATGCCTTGCAGCCCGTTAGCCGCGCCGCGTCGGGCCAATTCGTCCAACACGGCGCGCTCGGTCTCATTCACTGCGACAACCAACTTACCGCATTGTTCGTGGGCAATGCCATGCTCCCGACAGAAGCGATACATCGCTTCGCGGCCTTCCGTGCAGTGGCGTGCCTTGAGCGAGCCGGGCTTGTAATATAAACCGGAATGAATCACGCCGCTGTTGTGTCCGCTCTGGTGAGCTGCCAGTCGCGCCTCAGCCTCCAGCACAATCAGCGACAATCGCGCGCGCGCCGTCAGCGCCATCGCCGTGGCCAAGCCAACGATCCCGCCGCCAATGACGGCCACGTCATATCGTTTCAACTCCATGATGCCTACTACTGGGTGGCCTGATAGACTAGCTCCGTAATCTTGGCCATGAGCGCGGCGCTGACATCCTCTTTCTCGATGCCGCGCACTAGAATGACTAAGACGAACGGCCGCTTGGCGTACACAATGGCGGCGTCGTGATGGATGCGCGTGATCGAGCCTGTTTTGTGAGCCACGGGCGTGCCGGGCGGCAAACCGGCTGGGATCGCTTCGTTGAACTTTTGTCGCTTGAGAATCTCCACCATGCGGCGACTCGATTTGCGATCAACGGCTTGACCCTTGGCCAGGCTCTCCATCAAGCGCAGCAAGCCGCGCGCGGTCGTCGTGTTGTTGAGTCCCTTTTCAAAGGCTTTACTGTCCTCCACACCGCGCAAGATGTTCAAGCCCTCGGCGCCCAATGCAGCCACCGTGCGACGGATGTTGTCCACGCCCAATTTTTCGATCAGCAAATTGGTAGCAAGATTGCTGCTGACCGTAATCATGCGGTCGCATAATTGCTCCAGCGTCATCGCCTGACCAATCAAGCGATACGTTTCCTCATCCGAATCGCTCTTCATGTCGAGGTGATAGACGCTGCCATCCACGATGCTGTGGAATTGGTTTTTGACCGTCAACGGATCGTCTAATCGCAGCTTGCCGGCTCTAACCTGATTGAACAACTCGACCATCACAGCCACCTTCATGGTGCTGGCCGCGTGAAAGACTTTATCCGGCTCAATCATCAGTTCATCCTTGCCATCCAGCGTGCGAGCTGCGACGGCCACTTCAGCGCCACTCGTGCCGATCAGTTGCTCAATTTGAGCGCGCGCGTCAGCCAAACGTGATGCAGTCTGCGTCGCCGTGGCCAGACACACGAGCAATGGAATGATCCTGATCATCGTGACCTCCTCACCAATGAATGCCCCGTGTCAGTTGGACAAAGGCGATCTGCTCAGGCGTTAATTCGATTTCGCCATCGGTTCGCCCTTGCGCCGCCGCTGATTCAGGGAACATACGGAACGCGGTGTTGAGAATGATATGTCCGACTTTCGGCGCAATCGCGTTGACCACTTGCGCAAAGATGCCCAGCCGGGTCGTGATCCGCACCGGCTTGTAGATGATCGCTTGAGCGACCATGTCAGCAGCTTCTTCAGGAGAAATGGCCGGCAGTCGGTCATAGAGCTTGGTCGGCGCAATCATCGGCGTTCTGACCAGTGGCATGTGAATCGTGGTAAAGCTGATGCCATTGTCGGCAAATTCGGACGCAGCGCAACGGGAAAAGGCATCCAGCGCGGCTTTCGAGGCGACGTAGGCAGAAAAGCGCGGCGGATTGGCCAGCACGCCAAGCGTCGAAATGTTGATGATATGCCCGCGATGCTGACGAACCATGCTGGGTAAAAAACCGAGAATCAGTCGGAGCGAGCCGAAATAATTGAGCTGCATCGTGCGCTGAAAGTCGTGAAAGCGATCATACGAAGCGGCAATGGCGCGACGAATCGAGCGCCCAGCGTTGTTAATCAGAATGTCCACGCTGCCGTGCTCCTGCAGCACACGATTGATCATCACATCGCAGGCGGCCAGGTCGGTCAGGTCACATGGATAGACGAACGCCGTGCCTCCGCGGGCTTCAATCAGTTGTTTCGTCTCGAGCAGTTTATCTTCGCTGCGCGCCACCAGAATGACGCGGGCGCCCGCTTCGCCTAATTTCAGCGCCGTGGCGCGGCCAATGCCCGAAGACGCGCCGGTGACCACGACGACGCGATCGCGCACCTGACCACTCAGGCTGCGGTCAATGAACAGGTCAGGGTCAAGATGTCGTTCCCAGTAATCCCACAGCCGATGGGCATAACTCTCCAGCGGCGGCGCGACGAGCCCTGTGCCGCGCAGCGCGCGGTCAGCTTCGCGGCTATCGAATCGCGTCGGGTAGTTCAGATAGCGAAGTATCTGGCGCGGAATGCCCAAGTCTGAAAGCACCTGCTGCGTGATCCGGCGCACCGGCGCCAGCGACCCCAACCCATCAATCACCGCCGACGGAATGAAACTGAACATGCGCGCATTCACCCGCAACGTCATCTGCGGCGCATGGGCAGCCCGCGCAAACACGTTCAGGACTTCGCCAACGCGCAGCGGATGATGATCCACCAGATGAAAACATTTGCCATCTTCGCCGCGCTTGTGCGCAATGTGATCAATCGCGCCAGCGACGAAATCCACCGGCACGATGTTGATTCGGCCGCCTTCAATGCCAATCATCGGCATCCACGCTGGCAGCAACGCGCGCAGCTTTTGAATCAGCTTGAAGAAGTAGTACGGCCCATCAATTTTATCCATCTCGCCGGTTTGCGAGTGGCCGACGACCATGCCGGGCCGATAAATTCGCCAAGGCCGCTTCAAAGTTTGCCGCACCAGCTTCTCGCTCTCGTGTTTGGTGCGGAAATAGGGATGATCTAGGCCCTCGGCTTCTTCAAACATGTCTTCGCGGAACACGCCTTCATAGAGTCCGGCCACAGCAATCGAGCTGATATGATGGAAGCACCCCACCTGGAGGGCTTCGGCCAGTTCAATGGCGTGGCGTGTGCCCTCAACGTTGGCAACACGTTGACGCTCGGCGTCAGCAGCGAAATCATACACAGCAGCCAGATGAAACATGTGTTTGATCTTGCCGCGCAGCTTGTTGATTTGGGCTTGCGAAAGGCCAAGGTGGGGTTTCTCCAAATCGCCGATGATGGCCACAACGCGGCGACGATCAACACCCCAGCGCCGACGCAATCCATCCAACTTATCAAGCGACTGCTGCCGCACCAGTGCGTAGACCGTGCCGTTGCGCTCCAGTAACCGTTGCACCAGATGCCGCCCGATGAACCCCGTTGCGCCGGTAATGAAATAGCTCATGCACGAATCCTCCTGTGATCTGGAAAGCTTGGTCATCCTCCTTATGGTAGTTTGGCCAGACGTTCGCGGGCCACCCTGGTATGAGCGTCTTCCGGCGCCAGTTCGACCGCTTTCTGGAACGCAGCTTTCGCCTGCTCGATCTGCCCCAACGCTTCATAGCAAAGTCCTAAGTTCGTGTAGGCCAGCCGATGCTGCGGCTGCATGCGAACCAACTGCGTGAGCGCGTTGATTGCTTCCTGATGGCGATTTGTTTTCAGATACACATCACCAAGCGCATAGAGCAGGACCGGATGACCGGGCGCGTACTGCTGGGCGATCCGTAACTGCTCCAACGCTTCTGCATACTTGCCCTGCTTGGTCAACAAAATACCCAAATTGATGCGCGGCTCCGGATAGGACGGCCTGACCCGTAACGCCTCGGCGTAAGTTGCTGCGGCCTGCTCCAGCTTGCCCTGATGGTCGTAGACCCACGCTAGGTTATACCACGCCTCCGCTTTCATTGGCGCGATCTCAATCGCCCGGCGCAGCGGCGCCTCAGCTTCAGCCAGTCGGTTCAGCTCGGTGTACGTCACGCCGAGGTTGTAATAGGTATCAACATGAATGGCGCCGGCCTTGATCGCTTTCTGGTAATGCTCAATAGCCTCCGCATATTTCCCTTGCTGGCGGTAGATGTTGGCCAAATTGCTGTGCGCGTCGTAATAGTTCGGATCATACTGGACGGCTCGGCGGTAGGCTTGCTCAGCTTCGGCCAGTTGATTCTGCTCCTGGTAGTGCGCGCCAAGATAGTTGTGCAGGAAGGGACGCTGCGGCGCCCATTGCAACGCGCGATTGGCCATGACGAAACCGTTCTGCCAAAAGCCGTTTTGATAGACCGTGAGCAGAAACAAGACCGAGGCCGTGACAACTGTTGGCATGATGGTAGCCTGCTTGCGACGCACGCTCAGATACTCGTTCAATCGCCCCAAGGCCAGCGCCATCAGCAGGCAAAATCCTATGGATGGCACGTAGAGATACCGATCATGCAGAAGCGACTCTTGCGGATTAAACGTCTTGAGATTGAGCACCGGCAGCAAAAACAACACGAGCAATGCAAGCGAGCGAAGTCCTATCGGCGACGCGCGTAGCAACCAGATGGCGCCGGCCAACAGCGCCAGCACGCCGAGCGCAGCGCCCCAGAATCGTGGGTCTGTCGCCGACGTGACATACGAATGATCGTAGATCACAGCGAGCGGGTACGGCACGAGCAGCAAGCGAGCATAGGCGAGCAGAATCGAAGGAATGGTCAACAGCACATGCGCGTTTGAAATGCCAATCGCCTTCGGCTCCGGCTTGCTGATGAATCCCAACACAGCGTAGCGCGCTAGCAGGTAGATGATGGTCACGGCCAGAACCGGCGCGGCTCGTTTCAAGGCTCGCGTCACTGCGGCCACCGATGATTCACCGGCCGCTTTGTCGAGCCATTCGCGCACAGCCAGAAAGACTGGCAGCACAATCGCCACTTCCTTGCTGAGCATGGCCAGCAAGGCAAACAACAAGCTCAATCCGAGCTGGTGCCAATGGCTCTTCCCGCCGTGATAATAACGCTCATGAAACAACACGGCGGGCAAGATGAACAGAGCAGCCAGCGGGTCTGGCAATCCGGAAATCCACGCGACCGATTCGCTATGCGTCGGATGCACACCGAACAGCAACGCCGCCGCAAAGGCCGCTTGGCGCGCCAGCCCCCACTGCCGCGCCAGCACGTAGACCATCAGCGTGACCAGCAGGTGTATGAGCAACGAAACGAAGTGCCAGCCAAATGTGCTCTCCGTGCCGAACAGATTGTAATTGATCGCAAGCACGACATTGAACAACGGCCGATAGTAAAGCCCCACGGCTTCCTCCGACGCGAGATTCATGAACTGCCAGACGCTCTGGGCAAACATCTCCGGCAGGTTATCAAGGGACCGGATCATTTGGTTTCTGAGAACCTGGAACCGATCATCGTAAACAAACTCTCCATCCAGCGCATTCAGGTAAGCCAAGCATGTCACACCGAGCACAATGGCCATCGTTCGCCATTCATGTCGCACTAACGGCAGCAACCCAGAGCCGCTGGCCGGTCGGCCCTGTTCGGAAGATGACGAACGAGCGGCAGATGCTGTCTTGGTCGGCCGGTTGCCCAGGGCGGCAGCACTTCCGGTCTGTTTGCCGACAGATTGTTTTTTGCTTTTCTGTGCAGACGCCATTAGTAAAGCTCTTGCATAATTGACGCTCCCCCGCCGGCTATATCGCGCAATGCGTGATGCCGCGCTTCTCGAAGTATTGTTGATGGTATTCTTCAGCGCGATAGAACGTAGTGGCCGGCACGATCTCGGTCACGATTGGTCGGCGAAAACGGCCGCTGTTTTGCTGCTGCTCTTTCGAGGCGCGCGCGGCGGCTTCCTGCTCCGGCGAGTGAAAAAAGATCGCAGACCGGTACTGAGTGCCCACATCGGGCCCTTGTCGGTTCAACGTAGTTGGGTCATGAATGCTCCAGAAGACTTCCAGCAGTTGCTCGTAGCTGACCTGCGTCGGATCAAATTCGATTTCAACGGCCTCGGCATGTCCGGTTCGGTCAGTGCACACGTCCTCGTACGTTGGATTGGGAAACGTGCCTCCCGTGTAGCCGACCTGCGTGGAGATCACGCCTTTGATCCTGCGAAACGCATCCTCCACGCCCCAGAAACAGCCAGCGGCAAATGTAGCTTTGGCCATATCGTTTGCCCCTCCTTTGGTGAAAATTCAACGATGGATTTTATCACACACTTTCCAGGCAGATTTCAAGCACAAACACGACAGTCCGTGATGTAACGATCGTAGCGGCCGCCTCAGTTGTTGGGATGTGGTTGGTATCATGCTTGGCGCGACATGCGAGGATTGTTGATGCCGGCGCCGGTCTATCGTCGCTGGGATGTGCATAGCATCATGCCTGGCGTGACGGCTCAATCCTCCAGTCGAACGACCGATTGTCGCAGCCGCTTGGTCTGACTACGGTGACGCTTAGATTCCAACCGACGTTGCTGAGAGGTCAATGTCGGCTTGGTTGGGCGACGCGCCTTGGGCTTCTCGGCGGCTTGCCGAATCAAGTGAACAAGTCGGCTGATCGCATCCTCGCGGTTCTGTTCCTGCGTGCGGAACCGTCGGGCATCAATCAACAGCACGCCATCTGCGGTCAGCCGCTTGCCGGCCAGTCGCATCAGTCGCTGCCGCACATCGTCGGGTAGTGAAGGGGAACGGCGCACATCGAAGCGAAGCTGCACAGCGGTAGCCACTTTGTTGACATTCTGTCCGCCCGGCCCGGATGAGCGGACAAAATCCATCTGCAGTTCGCGCTCGTTAATGGTGATGGATCGTGTCACAGCAATCATGATCTCAATCTGCCGCCGAGAGCGCGGCCAGTTTGCGATGATCCCACGAGATGACGCGCTCTACGTCAATCCGAACGACGACCCGCTTGCGGCCCATCTGTTCGATCACCGGACGCACAGCTTCGCCGGATTGACCGTAGTACCGCTCAAAGACACTTTCACCGACCTTGATGACGATGGCTTGGTCTTCCAGGATTGTTCCTCGGCCGATCAGCATGGCGCCGCGCAGTTGCTCATAGGTTTCGCCTTCTTCGACAAGACAGGTTATGCGATTGTCGCGTTGCAGATTGCGGATTTTTTGTGATTTTTTGTATGTCCAAAATGCTGGGGCGCCGTCCAGAAATCCATACCACATGGCGACCAGATGCGGCTGGCCGTCTTTGCCAATGGTGGCCACGCTCATCGTATGTCGTCCTTGCAAGAACGCAGCCACTTCATCGTCGGTCATACGAATTTGCTTGCGCACAGACATAGCCGTTGTTCCGTCTCATCGTCTCATGGCTTTGGCACGACTTCAATCTCGAAGACCTTGGGCCAGAGTTTGCCGGTCACGAACAGCCGGTCTTTCTCAGCGTCATAAGCAATGCCGTTGAGAATATCTGCGCCCTGGCTGATCTCCTCAGGCGTCAACAACCCAGACAGATCAATCCAACTGAGCACCTGACCCGTTTCCGGCGAAATCCGCGCAATCCGGTCCGGTGGAAAGCCCGACCCATACCAGAGGTTGGCGTAGATCTCGCCCTTGATGTACTCCAGTTCGTTCAGGGTGGGAACCGGTTTGTCTCCCTCGCGGACTTGAAGCCGGCCAATGCGCTGGAAAGTCTCAGGATGGAGAAAATAAAGAACCGAACTTCCATCGCTCATGATGAGGCGTCGCCCGTCGTGTGTGATGCCCCATCCTTCCGTCGTGTAGGAGAACTCGCGGAGTTGGGTGAACGTCTCCTTGTCATAGACGAATCCCACGCGGTTGAGCCAGGTTAATTGAATCAACTGATTCCGCCAGAGCGTGAGCCCTTCGCCGAAGTACTGATCGGCAAGCTGCCGGATTTGCAGCACCCGTCCCGTCTCAACTTCCACCTTGCGCAACGACGAGCGGCCGTTCAAGCCGGTGCTCTCGTAGAAAAAACCGCTATCGTAAATCAGCCCTTGCGTGAACGCCTGCTTGTCGTGTGGATACGTGTTGATGATCTTGTATCCATAAACCGGTGGCTGCGCCACACGAGCGGCGACCTCCGTCGGTTGATTGAACCAGTTGGTGAAAAACAGCGCCCCGACCACGACAGCCACCTGGCCAACAAGCATCACCAGCATTCGATTCATATCCCTCATCCTCGTCGTGATGTTCCAGGCCAAAGGACAGCTCGACAACTTGCCGGCTGCCTCTGGCCTGACGTCCGAGTCTTTCACCCGACAGCCTTCTTGGAGAAGTACCAATCGGTCACTTTGTACTCAGGATTGTTGACCCGCGCTTCGGCATCTTGCATCGTGACCGGGGGCGGCACAATGACCTCTTGCCCCGGTGTCCAGTTGGCCGGACAAGCGACACCGTATTTGTCAACCGTTTGCAGCGCATCCACCACGCGGGTGATTTCATCGAAGTTGCGCCCTACGTTGAGCGGATAGTAAATCATCGCCCGCAAGGTACGCTTCGGATCAATGAAGAACACGCAGCGAACGGTCGCCGTTACGGCGCTCGGCTCATGGACCATGCCATACAACCGCGACACTTTCTGATCCAGGTCAGCAATCACCGGAAATTGAATCTTCACGTTGAAGTGTTGTTCGATGTTACGCACCCACGCGATATGACTGTAGACGCTGTCTATCGAACAGCCCAATAGGGCGACATTCTTGGCTCGCAGATCGTCATATCGCTTGGCAAACTCAACAAACTCGGTGGTACAAACCGGCGTGAAATCCGCCGGGTGCGAGAACAAGATCACCCACTTATCCTTTTCCCATTCTGACAGCCGAATCGGTCCGTGCGTGGTGGTGGCTTCAAAATCAGGCGCCGGACCGTTCAGCTCCAATCGTGGTCGTTCTGTTGTTTGGTCACTCATATATCCCTCCTAATGGTCTGACTTGCTCGGTTCATACATCACACAGCAGCGACCAGCCAATGAGACTTGAACTGGCCTCTACAGTGTGGTCCTCTCGTTCTTGAGGTCCTCAAGCTTAGCATTAAAGCGCACCGCAAACAAACCCTGGGTTGGACTGGACGGTACGGCCAATCCCGTGGCGTTGCCACCGGCTATTGAATTCGTCCCCTTCGGTGACTCCTTCTACCAAGGCTTTATCAATCCTCGTGGTGTCCAGACAAACATGGGCGATTCTCCTGTTGTCCTGAGAGAATGTGAGCGAGTAGAATCAAGCCGGTGCTAAGTCCATGAGCAAACCGTATGATCAATCATTCAAACTGTTGGCGGAGCGCTACGGGCGGGAATTGCTCTTGTGGCTTGGCAAGATTGCTCCTGAAGACCGCGTGCTCCCATTGGAACGCGAAGTGGGGCTACCTGCCTTGTTTGTGGACCAGCTCTACGAAGTTCAGCACGACGTACAACGCTTCTTAGTCCACTTGGAATCGCAGACTCGCTACAAGGGTGATGCGCCGGAGCGGATGCTGTGGTACGCCGTGCCGCTGTATGAGAAATACAGGCTGCCAGTCCACAGTGTGCTGTTGGTATTAACGCCGCACGACGCACCAGAAACCATCCCCGACCATTTTCAGTTGGTGGCCGGTGGGTTGCGGCTGGAGGTTCGCTTCACAACGGCGAAGTTATGGCAGATGGATTACCGCGAAGTGCTTGCACGCGGTTGGACAGGGTTACTGGCCCTGGTGCCACTGATGAACGTGGCCATCGAGGAAGCGCCGGAGGTCTTACGGCAGTGCCTGGCGCAGGCGGCGCAGGTAGCGGATGAAAACATTCCGGCGCGAGTTATTCACCCGTCTGATTGTGCTGGGTGGCTTGCGATTCTCTTGGGAGCAATTATTGATTGGGAGGGAAGGTATGTTTATTCCACCGGAAAAATTACGGGATTCCAGCATCGTTCAAATGTGGATTGAAGAAGGCATGCAACAAGGCATGATCCAAGGGCTACGAAACGCGCTACTGGCCCACATTCGTGAGCGATTTTCGGACGTCCCGGCGGCAGTCGAAACCCGCATACGCCAGATCAATGATGTAGAGCGACTCAATCAGCTTCTGCTCGATGTTGATGAGTTCTCGGATGCCGAGGAACTGGAGCGCCAGTTGAATTGAGCTATGAAGAGCGCCTCCGGGAGTTTGGGAATCGCTCACGAGCCAAGCTCGCCACGAACAATGGAACAATTCTTTCGCGTGGTTGGCGTGTTTCGTGTTTTTTCGGAGAGGAAGGACTTTGTGTGAGTCCTTGAAATCTGTGGCTATCTTCAGACCGGTGGAATCTGTGGTTATTTCGAGCTATTTTTGGCCTGCGCAATCTAGGGCGATTTCTCGAAGAAGAACATGACAGCATTGGTCACGCTCGATCAAATCAAAACGGCAGCGCACGCCATCAAGCCGTACGTCTACGAGACGCCGCTGGTGCCGGCGCAAGAGCTCTCCCACCGCTGTGGCGGACGCGCCTTTCTCAAAGCAGAAAACCTGCAACTCACCGGCTCATTCAAGATTCGCGCGGCGATCAATTCCATATTGAATTTGCCGTCCAGGGAGATCAACGGCGTCATCGCGTCTTCATCAGGCAACTTCGCGCAGGCATTGGCCTACGCCGGCGCACAACACGGCATTCGCGTCACGATCGTCATGGAGCAACGCAGTTCGCCACTCAAAGTGAGTCAGACGCGGCAGTATGGCGCAGAGGTCGTCTTCTGTGAAAACAATTTCCTCAGCCGCGATCAGACCGTCGAGCGGCTAAAACACGAGCGGGGATTGGTCATGCTGCACCCTTACAACTTGCCGGCAGTCATTGCCGGCAATGGCTCGTGCGGCTTGGAAATCTTCACGCAATGTCCCGATGTGGATATGGTGCTTGTTCCGGTCAGCGGCGGTGGATTGATTTCGGGCATCGCGACGGCGCTGAAACACCTTCGCCCTTCTATCAACATCATCGGCGTACAAGCCGAAACATCAAACGCCGCTTACTTGTCTTTCCATCGTGGCCAAATTGTCACGCTGGAAGCGCCAACGACGATTGCCGACGGATTGCGTGCCAGCCCGAAAGAGATCACGTTTGCGCATATTCAAAAATATGTTGATGACTTCGTGCTTGTTTCCGATGATGAGATTCGACGCGCAGTCATCTTTTTGCTCGAACACAATAAGCTGTTGGTCGAACCTTCGGGGGCCGTTGGTGTAGCGGCGCTGCTGGCCGGCAAGCTGCCTGTCGAGGGTAAGACGGTGGTGTCTGTTCTCAGTGGCGGCAACATCTCGCTTGATGCCCTGCAAGCCCTCCGCGCGGAGATTGAAGCCGGCGCATGACGCCAAGCAAAATTCTATAACGAATGTCGCCACTGGCGGCGTTTTTGGTTTGGGCATTGCGTCTCTCTGATGACCAGCGCCAGCAAACCCACCCAGGTCTTTCAGCGCCAACTTCGTGCCGATTGTAGACTGCCGATTGCCCGCTGACAAAACTCAGAGCAACAAGCGCCCAAGGGCAATGGAGATGGCGTTTTCAAAGGCAAATGGTATCACTTGTCCTCGGCTGCCGCTCTCGGTTAGAGTGTGTTTCATGATGTCTGGCACACCAAGGTCTGGAGTGAGGGCCGTTCGTGGTAGGTTTCTGCACGGCGAGCTGCAGAGGGACGTGGCGCTGGCCATGCCCTTCCCAATGCCCAGGCTGCTGACGCACTCCTCATCTTGGTGCACTTCTCATAGAGGAGGATTTGTGGTGACCAGAAGACGTGGGTCGCGAGCCAGACAACGGAGGCTGCTTTGGAACTTGCGTTAAGCACGTTCTTGTGGATTGTGTTGGTCGGCATCGCAACCGGCGTGATGTCTGCCTTGCTCGGCGTGGGCGGCGGATTCTTCCTTGTGCCGCTGCTGGTCATTCTTTTCAAAATACCGATTCATTATGCGATTGGCGCCAGTTTGATTACCATCATTGCCACGTCGTGCGCTGTGTCAGCCTACAACATCAAACACCGGTTAGCCAACGTGCGTCTGGGCATCATGCTGGAATTGACGGCGACCTTTGGCGCGATTGCCGGCAGTCTGCTGGCCGGACGGCTCAGCCATCGAACATTGACGATCGTGTTCGCCGGCTTGATGGTCACGATCGCCATGTTAATGGTGCGCAAACTGCGCAGCGGCGAGAGCTCGATTGTGCCGATCAAGGACCCTGGCCCGCTGGGCGCATCTTATTACGACGAGGCCATCGGCTTTCGCGTCACCTATCGCGTCCAGCGGTTGCCGACAATGATGGTGGTCTTCTTTCTGGCAGGAAATCTATCGGGGCTACTAGGTATCGGCGGCGCGCTGATCAAAGTGCCGACGTTGAACTTGATCTGCAAAATCCCGACACGCGCAGCCGTCGCTACAGCCAATTTCACCGTTGGATTAACGGCGGTTGCTGCTGCGTTACTGTACCATGATCGTGGCGACATCCCTCCGTTGCTGGCGGCGGCGACGATTCTTGGCGCATTATCGGGTTCGACCCTGGGCACACGCTTAGCGGCCAAAGTACAAAGTCGGTGGATCAGCGCGGTCTTTACCATCTTGACGCTAGGGCTGGCCGTCCAGATGGTGTGGCATGTCCTATGACGGGAGAAGCGAATAACCTATGAGGCGAGCAGCAAGTTTTATTCTATTTTGGGGCGCTATCATTTCTGGGGTGCTGATCATGGGTGGCGCAGCATTGCACTTCATACGCGGCGCGCCGGCCATGACGGCCCGACAGGCGCCAATTAACGTCTGGCATGAACTGCCCTCAGGCAACGCGGAAGCGATCATCGAACTTGGCATCATGACGCTCCTCTTGACTCCGTTGATGTCGCTGTTTGTCATCGGCTTTCAACTGCTCCGTCTGCGTGACTGGGGCATTGGCAGTGTTGCAATGGCGATCCTGCTGATTGTGTTGGGCAGTTACTTGCTGCACTAATGCGAGTATGTTTACAGCGGTGACTGAGGCATCACACGCAGGCACGATCACACACAAATGCCTCGCACAAAGACACAGAGACACCAAGATTTCTTTGTGCTCTTTGTGTCTTTGTGTGAGTCAACAAAACATTTCAACGATTGAAAATTTTGCCGGCGCCACCGGCTCAACCCAGTACCAACGCCTACCACTCTTGCCGTTAAGAGAGCGCTGATGTTAGAGTACCGCTTACCTTTTTCATCTCGGATCAAAAGAGGACGACAATATGCAAGCTGTGATCTTGGCCGGAGGCAAAGGGACACGCTTACGTCCGCTGACCCTTCACACTCCAAAACCGATTGTGCCTGTGGTCAACCGACCGTTTCTGCTTTACCAGATGGACCTGCTCAAGCCGGCGGGCATCCGGTCGGTCATCCTCTGCCTCTCCTATCAGCCGCGAAAAATTGAGGAGCTGCTAGGCGACGGCAGCGAATTCGGCATGCACATTAGTTATCTGGTGGAAGCATTACCGCTCGGAACCGCCGGCGCGTTGAAGAATGCGCAGCAGCAGCTTGAGGGCACAACGGTCGTGTTCAACGGCGATATTCTGACCGATGTAGACATCGCTGACGTCATTAAACAACATCGCACGACCGGCGCCGCCGCGACCATCGTTGTCACGCCCATAGATAACCCGATTGGTCTGGGCGTAGTTGAAATGGCTGACGACCGACGCGTCACTCGCTTCGTGGAAAAACCGCAGCGCCAAGAGGTTCATAGCAATTTGATCAATGCTGGCATCTACGTGCTTCAGCCGTCGGTCCTCAAGCTGATCCCGGAACATCGCTCGTTTTCCTTTGAATACGATTTCTTTCCCAGTCTGCTGGAAGCCGGTGAACCGTTTTATGCATATCGGCATGATGGTTATTGGCTGGACATCGGCACACCGGAAGGCTATCGCAGGGGGAACTTGGACGTGTTGAATCAACGGCTCTCTACCTACGAAGTACAGTTTCCTCCAGCCGGAGAGAAGTTCGATCCAACATGCTCCGTTGAAAATTCCTATGTTGATCCCTCCTGTGTGATCAAACCACAAGCCCAGATCATCAACTCGATCATTGGCGCCAATTGTTTTATCGAGGAGAAAGCGCGGATTGAAAACTCTGTCATCTGGGCGGCCTCACGCATCGGCGCAGAGGCGCAGCTTCGCGGCTCCGTGGTTGGCAAAGGATGCCATATCGGGCAACTCGCCGTGATTGATGGCGCTGTGTTGGGAGATAAATCGGCAGTCACCGATTACAGTCAACTGGAGCAACGGCGTTGAGCCAGCGCCGATTTCGGCTTATCGAAGGATCACACGGCCTGAGCCACAAAGCAACTCGATTTGGCTAATCAATTCCGTTGTCGGTTTGACTTTGACCAAGCTGCTGGGTCGGACCTCAGCTACTGCCTGGCCGTTTAGTTCAACCTCAAACAGGACGTCACATTCGCCGCGGTAGCGGTCGAGCAATTCGTAGAGCGCCTCAATTTTCGCAGCGTCCATTGCGGCCGACGACATGCGCACGATCATCAACCGTGTCTGTTGTTCTTTGAATTGGCTCAACGGGACAATCTCCTCAGCAATTAAGCTTGTGTTGCCCTCCTGCACGTCAGGTCGGGCTTTGACGATGACCGTCGCTTCGGGCGCCAGCGCCGGGGCAACGCGGGCGTACACGTCAGGCCAGACGACCACTTTGACCGAGCCCAGTTGGTCTTCGAGGCTGAAGGTAGCGAAGCGGTCGCCTTTCTTGGTCGCTTTGAACGAGAGGTCGGTGACGATGCCGGCTATGGTGACGCGCGGCGCGTCACGTCGTTGATCGAGCGTTTCCGTGGTCGCATCGGTGTACGCTGCAATGTCAGCGGCGTACTGATCGAGGGGATGACTGGTGATATAGAAGCCGAGCGTCTCTTTTTCGCCGGCCAGTTGTTCGCTGTGCGACCAGGCCGGCATCGAGGGTAGCGCCGGCTCCAATGTAGCGCCCACGCTCGCGTCGGCGCTAAACAAGCCGAATTGCCCAGCCGCGCGCTGGCGTTGCACCCGTCCACCAAATTCGATGGCCTGATCAATCACCGCCATCAACTGCTGACGATGCGCGCCAAGCGAATCAAACGCGCCGGCTTTGATCAGGCTCTCCAGCACGCGCTTGTTCAGCACTTTTTGATCCACGCGAGCAGCAAAATCGAAGATCGAGCGGAATGGTCCGCCCTGCTGTCGCGCTTGAATGATTTGCTGAACGGTGGCTTGACCGACGCCCTTAATGGCAGCCAGCCCAAATCGAATCTCCTCACCATGCGGCGTGAAGCCTTCCAGACTCTTGTTCACATCGGGAGGCAAAATCCTAATCCCTTTGCCGCGCAGGCGGTTGATGTACTTGACGATTTTATCCCGGTTCCCCAGCTCATTGGACATGACGGCAGCATAAAAGTGGGACGGGTAATGGGCTTTGAGGTACGCCGTCTGATAGGCGAGCCAGCCGTAGCAGGCTGCGTGGCTCCGATTGAACGCATAATCGGCGAAGCCTTCAAAGCTGGTCCACAGTTTCTCCAGCTTGCGGCGATCGTGTCCTCTGGCGGCAGCTCGTTGGAGAAATGATTCCTTGTGCTTGTCCAGTTCTTCGCGTTTCTTCTTGCCCATAGCGCGGCGCACCAGGTCAGCTTCGCCCAGCGAGTAACCGGCCAGCCGCTGGAAGACGGCCATCAGTTGTTCTTGATAGGTCAGGATGCCGAACGTGCTGCCCATCACTTCCTTCAGTTCAGGAAAATCAAATTTCACTTTGCGACGTCCATGCCGGCGCTCAATGAATTCATCAATCAAGCCGCTATCAATCGGACCAGGGCGATATAAGGCGTTCAAGGCAATCAGGTCTTCCAGACTTTCCGGCCGCAGTTGACGACATACTTCCACCATGCCGGAGCTTTCAAACTGGAAGATGCCGTCACAATCGCCATCGGCAAACAGTTGCAGCGCCCGCGGGTCATTCAATGGGATTTGGTTCAAATCCACGCGCTGGCCTGTGTCGGCTTCGATCATCTTGAGGCAGTCATCAATGATCGTGAGCGTGGTCAGCCCCAGGAAATCCATCTTCAGCATCCCTGTCTTTTCAAGATCATTCAACGCGAACTGGGTTGTCACTTCATCTTTGGGAGATTTATAAACCGGCACTAAATTGTGGAGCGGTTGAGGCGAGATGACCACGCCGGCTGCATGAATCGAGGCGTGGCGGGCACAGCCTTCCAGTCGTTTGGCCAGATCAATCAGTTCGGCGACGGTTGGGTTGCTATCAATGGCCTTTTGCAGTTCAGGCACTCGCTTGATGGCTTCATCAATGCTGACGTTTCGTCCACGTTCAGGCGGCGGAATCAGCCTAGCGATTTTCTCCACGTCAGTATATTTCATGTCGAGCGCGCGACCAACGTCTTTGATCGCCGCGCGCGAGGCCATTCTGCCGAAGGTGATGATTTGCGAGACATTCTCTCGTCCATATTTTTCGCTGACATAATTGATGACCTCGGCGCGCCCGCGAGCGCAAAAATCAATGTCAATATCCGGCATGGTGACGCGCTCAGGATTCAAGAATCGCTCAAACAGCAACTCATATTGCAGCGGGTCCAGGTCGGTGATCTTCAAGCTATAGGCCACTAGCGAGCCGGCTGACGAACCACGGCCTGGTCCAACAGGAATTTGCTTCTCTCTGGCGTACCGGATCAAATCCCAAACGATCAGAAAATAGCCGGAGAAGCCCATTTGTTTGATGACGTTGATTTCATGATCAAGGCGGGCTTGATAGTCTTCGTAAGCGTACTTGCGATTCGGTTGATGCTGAAGCTGCTGCCATCGCTCAGCGAAGCCAGCGCGGGCGACCTTCTCGAAATAGCTCTCCGGCGTTTCACCATCCGGCACAGGGAAGACCGGCAGATAGCCAACACCGGGCGGCTTGGGCAACGTCAGGTTGCACATCTGAGCAATCTCGATCGTGGCCGTCAACGCCTGCGGCACGTCATGCCCAAACAGCTCCCACATTTCCTCCGCCGTCTTCAAGTAGAACTGGTCAGAATCAAAGCGAAATCGGTCGGGCACATTGATCGTGTCACCCGTTTGAATGCACAGCAAGATGTCATGAGCTTTATGATCGGCATGGCGCAAATAATGACAGTCATTGGTCGCCACCAATGGAATGCCGGTCTTCTTGGATAGCTCGATCATCGCCGCGACGACCGGCTCCTGACCCTCAACGCCGTGCCGTTGAATTTCGAGGTAGTAATTCCCCTTGCCAACAATGTCCTGAAATTCCATCGCCTCGTGGGCCGCTGCTTCGAATTTCCCTTGCAAGGCCAGCGCATTGGGCACACCCGACAAGCAACCTGACAGAACGATCAATCCTTCGTGGTACTGGGCCAGGAGCTCCTTATCCAGGCGCGGCTTGTAGTGGAACCCTTCGAGGTAGGCAAACGAACTCAATTTGACCAAATTCCTATAACCCGTTTCGTCTTTGGCCAGTAGGACAATGTGATGGATGCCCTGCTCGGTGCCTTTGCGATGACCGCTCACGACCGATTTAGCGAAGCGGCTGCCCAACGTCAGGTAGCCTTCCATGCCGATGATCGGCTTAACGCCAACCTCTTTCATCGCATGATAAAACGAGACAGCGCCGAACAAATTGCCATGATCGGTGATGGCCACAGCCGGCATCTTTAACTCAGCAACCCGTTGAGCCAGCGCCGGCACGCGAATCGCTCCATCTAGCAAACTGTAATCCGTGTGCAAGTGAAGATGAACAAACTGTTTTGACATGAACGTCGCCACCAGATATAGGCTTGGGCACTTGTTATAGCTCAAAATGTTGTAGCGGGTCAAACCATTTGACGGATCGCATCGGCGCGGCTGGTCTGAGCTAAGGCTGCGTCCATCGGTGAAGCGCTCTTGCATCCATTAGCGGCTTCACTTTGACGGCTCCACCACCACAGGCCATTGCCGCACACATTGATTGCCTGCGTAGTCTTGGACAATGACCTTCAATTGGTACAGTCCCGGAGCCAGTTGTGATGTTCGCAATACGCCGTCTTGCGCGCGCCCGTCGCGGACGCGGTTGGTCACAATGTAGCGAAATCTGGTTGGCGTGCCATAGGCGCTCACGCCGCTGCCGGGCGCGTAGACCAGCAACACACTCTCATCATCCGGCGGCAGGCGGTTGAACTGCAGATTGATGAGCGGTTGCTCAAACCCGCTCAGTGGCGCGCCGGCGTCAGTCAATATCTGGTAGCCAGCCTTATACACACCGAGTTTGCGGTGACGCGCGTTGCCGTCCATGCGATCATAGGCCGTGACGACAATATCCACGTCGCCAGAGAGCGCCAGCCGGCCGTCGCGCGTGGCTGTCAACGGCTGCCCGTTGGCGCCGAGCACCTCCAGGCCGTTCGGCTCAATGATAGGAGCGACGGTGTCTTTTAACGCAATGAACGGAAATTGCAACGGATTGGCCGGCGCGTATCGTGGGCCAAAGCTCAGGTGCAGATGGTAAAGCCGGTTGATCGTGCCGATGAGATCGCCAACGTTAAATCGCGTGCCACGGCGCACGCGGACGCCGCTGAGTTGACCAGCTTCATCGAACCGAGGCAAAAACCTAGCAGAGGAGAGCAGTCGCCCATCAGCGTCGCGTCCGACAAAAATGTGAATGTAGCTCATCAACCCAAGCCGAATGCCTTCGTGACTTTCATCAAAGCCCCACGCCGGCAGCGGATCGCTCACTTTCTCGTTCAGCACGCAGACAACCGGTTCACCCCAGTTGCCGCGAATGTCCAAACCACTGTGCAGGTGATCGAGCGCCACGTGATTGGGCGCGCCACGCGCTTCGCCCATGACGCCTGTGATCTCGTGCCACCGATCGGGCGGATTCAACGGCCAAGGAAACGTCGCGCCGACATTGAGCATGGCCGCGCTGATGCGAGGCAACACGGCGTCAGTCGGCGCCGCCACCGGTTCCGTCGGCGGCTGAATATAGAGCGGCAGCGCCTCAGTCTGCTCAGCCGTTGGCGCTACCGGCGTCACTCGTCGGATCACATAATTCTGCGTGTCAGCGACAACAACATGACCTCGACGATCCACAGCACATCCAGTTGGACGGCCAAATCGCGCTCGCCTGCCTATGCCGTCCGCAAATCCCGCGCGCCCGCCAGCAAACAAATGAACTTCCCCTTCCGGCGTGATGCGATGCACACCCTCGGAATCACTGACAAACAAAAATCTATCATGCGTGACGGCAATGCCAATAGGCGCATGCAGCGTGCCGCCAGGCACGATAGTCACGACTTCGCCTTGAAGCGTAATCTTACGTATCGCGTCATTACCTGTATCGGCGACAAACACATTGCCTTCGCTATCTACGGCCACACCGCAGGGCGTATCAAACAACGCTGCTGTTGCCGGGCCATCCTGCAAGCCGGGCCGCCGGGCGCCAGCCAGCGTGCTGACTTGTCCGTCAGGTGAAATCCTTCGAATACAATCATTGTAGCTGTCGGCAACAATGATCGAACCGTCGTCACTGACCGCGATGCCGATTGGCCCATCAAATTGCGCCTGGAGCGCCGGGCCATCTCGATGGCCGCGCGCGCCCTGGCCAGCTAGCGTGCTGACCTGTCCCTGAGGCGTGAGTCGTCGAATCCGGTTGTTAGCCGTATCAGCGATGAAGATATTCCCGTTGGCGTCCAGCGCAACACCTGACGGCGTATTGAACGCCGCGGCCGTGGCCTGACCATCGGCGTATCCTTCACGCGAGCCGGCCAGCGTTTCAACGTGCCCCCGCGGGGTGATGCGTCGGATGCGGTTACTATCGCCGCCATCGGCGACGATCACGTTGCCATTAGCGTCAATGGCGACGCCAAATGGATCACTGAATCGCGCTGCTGGCGCCGGGCCGTCATCAACACCGCCAATCCCATCGCCCGCCAGCGTCGTGACGTGGCCGACTGCTCTCGGATCAGTCGGAACATAGCGGCGGCTGAGCCAATACAGAGCGCCGACTGTCACGAGGAGCACAATCACCATGACCATGATGTCTTTTTTCATCACGGTTTGTTCTACCACACAGCGTTAACATTGCAAACGCTCGACGAGTATCAACCTTCCTGAAAAAAATCGGGTATTATGCCCCTGGCTCCTGGCTCTCGACCCATGCTGGCCTTTACGCGGACTATTGGTACTGCAAGCGCCTCCTAATCATCCCAGCGGCCGGGGATCGGCGTATGGCATTTGGGACAAGCGCCAGCCGTGATGTTATTCTGCAAAACGCGAAAACCAACGCGCTCGATCAGCAACGCATGACACTGCGGGCAATAGGTATTCTCCAGCGTCCCAAGACGGCCGGGCAAGTTGCCGGCATAAACGTAGCGCAAGCCTTCGTTCTGTCCAATTTCAGCCGCGCGGATCAAGGTGCTGGCTGGCGTATTGTCGGGATCAGTCATCTTGTAGTCTTTATGAAATGCGGTTACATGCCAGGGAATGTCAGGCGACACAGAGACGATAAATTGGGCTATGTCGCGCAGCTCTTCATCGGAATCGTTGTAACCGGGAACGACCAGCGTGACAATCTCCAGCCAGAAGCCGCGCGCATACACCATCTGGATGGTATCCAGGACGTTTTGCAGCACACCACCGAGTCGGCGATAACTGCGGTCGCGGAATGCTTTCAGATCAATTTTGTACAAGTCCGTCCATGGACGAATGTAATCGAGGACTTCAGGCGTCGCGTTGCCATTGGAGACGTAGCCGGTAATGAAGCCGTGTTCTTTGGCTTGCTTGAAGATGGTCACTGCCCACTCGCTGGTGATGAGCGGCTCGTTATAGCTACTGACCACCAGCTTGGCTTTGTAGCGCCGAGCTGCTGCGATGATCCGTTCTGGCGTCACCTGCTGAGGCAGGGAGACGGCGCGCGGATCACGTAGCGATTGGCTGGTGATCCAATTTTGACAATACGCGCAGTGCAGGTCGCAGCCGAGCATGCCGAATGTCAACGCCAGCGAGCCGGGGTAGACATGGAAAAATGGCTTTTTCTCCGTCGGATCGCACGCGATCGTGCCGACGTAACCGGCTGGCACGTACAACACGCCACCCTCGTTGTACCGCACGCGACAGATGCCGTCCAGTCCTGGCAAGATCACACAACGATGACCGCAGGCGTAGCAACGCACTTTTTGATCGGGGAGCTTTTCGTAAAGTTCGCCCTCGCGAGCGAAAGTCTTTAAGACATCCTTCAGCGTCATCGTCTCGGCCATGATGGTTGCTCCCATGTTCGTAGCTAATTATCTTCTGCGCTGGCCGGTGACGCAATCCTCATTTTGTCAATGACCGATTGCTGATCAGCCAATCTTTGCCTACACTGTGCCCCTCGCTGATGAACTACCTGACGCTACTGAACGAACGTCAACGTCAAGCCGTGACCAACACTGGAGGACCGCTGTTGGTGGTGGCTGGCGCCGGCTCAGGCAAGACGCGCGTCATTGCCTATCGAATCGCTTACTTAATTGACCATCTCGGCATTGAACCGTCTCGCATCCTGGCAGTCACGTTCACTAACAAAGCAGCCGATGAGATGCGCCACCGCGTCGAACAAATCCTCGAAGGCCGGCTGTCCGGGCAACCATGGGTTTCCACGTTTCATAGTTTTTGCGTCAGATTGCTGCGCCAGCATCTGGACGGCACCGAGGGGTACACACCTCATTTTTCTATCTACGACGACGATGATAGTCAGCGGGTCATCAAGGCCGCGATCGCCGATCTGGAGATTGATGAACAGATACTCTCACTGCGCGCCATTCAAGCCGCCATCAGTCACGCGAAAAGCCGTGGCATGCAAGCGGCCGATTACCAAGTTGCCCACGGCAGTGACGCGCGAAAGGCGGTCGTGGCCAAAGTCTTTCAGCTTTATGAACAGCGCCTGCGCGCAGCCAATGCGCTTGACTTTGATGACCTGCTGCTGAAGACAGTCCAATTGCTGCGCCGTGACAAGGCCCTTCGCGAGCACTACAACGAGCGATTTCAACATATCCTCGTGGATGAATATCAAGACATCAATCGTCCCCAATTTAACTTAATCCGACTGCTCACCGAGAAGCAGCAGAATCTTTGTGTCGTCGGCGACCCGGATCAGAGTATCTACAAGTTTCGCGGCGCTGACATTCAGAACATCATAGATTTTCAGGCGCATTATCCCACGGCGACCGTCATTACGTTGGATCAAAACTACCGCTCCACCCAGCGCATCTTGCGTGTCGCCAATCACGTCATCCGCCATAATCGGCAGCGTCCGGACAAATCGCTCCGCACAGAGAATGAGGATGGGCCGCGCGTCGCTTATTATCATGCCTTCAACGGCGAAGAGGAGGCTTGGTTCGTCGCGCGAACGATCAAGCAGCACCTTGAGCAACCGCAGGACGGTTCCAAGTGCCGAGTGGCTGTGCTGTATCGCACAAACGCGCAGTCTCGCTTGTTTGAGGAAGCCTGTCGGCGTGAACAAATCAGATTCAACATCGTGGGTGGTTTCTCATTCTATAAGCGAGCCGAAGTCAGAGATGTTGTCGCCTACGTCAAAGCGGCCCTCAATGCTCGTGATGACGAAAGCCTGCGCCGCATCATCAACACGCCGCCGCGCGGCATCGGTCAAAAGACCCTTGAGGCTATTGACGCGGTGGCCCGCCAGCGCAATCTCTCGTTGTGGGACACGCTGACGCTGATGCTGGCTCAACAAAAGCTGCCAGCTCGAAGCCTGCAACCGCTACAAGCCTTTCACGAGTTGATCGAACATCTAGCGTCCCTGGCGCGCACGGGCTCGACCTCGGCTGTGATCAGAGCAGCCATGGAAGAAACCGGGTATGTTCGCGCGCTGAAGCAAAAATCGTTGTCCGCTGCCGATGCGTTGGACGCGGAGAACCGATTGCTCAACCTTGAAGAATTATTGAGCGCAGCCACTGAAGCGGAAGAGCGCGGCGAATCACTGCGCGACTTCATTGACCATGCGGCGCTGGTTTCCGATGCCGACGACTACGAGCCCGATGCGTCGGTCACACTGATGACGATGCACAGCGCCAAAGGACTTGAGTTCAACGTCGTTTTCATTGTCGGGTTGGAAAACGGATTGTTTCCACACGCGCGCTCGACGGACGATCCGGCAGAGTTAGAGGAAGAGCGCCGATTGTGCTATGTGGCAATCACGCGCGCGCAGCAGCAGCTTTATGTCACGCACGCTCGGTCACGTCGCTTGCGCGGCGAGGAGATTTCCTGCGAACCATCGCTGTTCCTCCAAGAGATGCCGCTGGATGAGCTGGAGGACCTCTCCAACGGACCAAGTTGGCTGCAAACGTGCGCTCCGCCGACGCGATCACACATAGCGGCCGTCACAACCAAACCAACACGGCCGTTTCAAGGAAAGACCTACAACTCGGTGGAGAGCCTACAGGGATTCTTCAAGCAAAAAGGTATCAATGTGAACATCGAAAAACCGGCGTCGCGCAAAACGGCAGCGGGTCAACAGAGCGGGCTGGCAGTCGGGTCTCGTGTGCGCCATCCCAAGTATGGCGTCGGGCAAGTGATTCACTGCGAAGATCAAGGCGACGATGTCAAACTCACGATCCGGTTTCCTGGTTTCGGTGACCGCAAGATGCTACAACGGCTGGCTCAATTGGAAAAATTATAAGAGCGACGAATGGGATGAGCCCAAGAGGTCATTGAGGCAGTCCACGCCAGACACCTGAGTCGTTCTCTTCTCTGTTTCATCGCTCTCGCCAAACAAACATCTGAGTCGTCCCCTTCTCTCATCGCTCTCACACCAATGCGTTTGAAAGCGCCGGTTCAGGTGCTCGTGGCCGCTCGTCGCGCTGAGCTTTACCAAGCCCACATTCCGCAATCGGCATCAGCCTGGTTGTGCCGCTCCTGCTTGCTTGCTCTCATGATGACGGCAGTTGCTCAATGAATTGGCGAATCTTGCTATAGTAAGCCTCGCCGCCGACCAGAAACGGATCGTTATGCGTGGCGCCGGGCATGGAATAAAACTCTTTCGGCTCATTAGCCGCGTCGAACAGTTTTCGACCCAGCTCATAAGGAATCACTTCATCGTGCGTGCCGTGAATGATCAGCACCGGCACATGCACCTGTTTGATCTTGGTGGCTGAATCAAAGCGAACACCGATGAAGTAGTGAACCGGCAGAAAAGAAAAGAGGCTTTTGGCAACATCCTTGGCCGAGCTGAACGAGGATTCAATAATCAATCCAGCGCAGGGCCGCGCCACTGCCAGATCAACGACCACGGCTCCGCCCAAACTTTGACCGTACAGCACCAGTTGCTTGGCGTTGACTTGCTTTTCTGCAACCAGGTAGTCATAGGCTGCCCGCGCATCTTGGTACAGTCCGTCTTCGTCGGGTGAGCCGTCGCTGCGGCCATAGCCGCGATAGCTCAGAATGAAGATGTTCACTCTGACACGCTCATGCAGCATCTTCAATTGGTCGAGTCGGTGCGAGATATTGCCAGCATTGCCGTGACACCACAAGAGTGTATGTTGTGCGCCTTCGTAAGGCGCATACCAGCCGTGCAACTTGACGCCATCCGATGTGGTGAAGAAGCAATCTTGGACGGCGATTCCCCGTTGAGCCGGCTGCCAAAATCCTTCAGGGTACTTGGTGGGAAAGAAAATCATTGAAGGCTCCATTACTCGTAGTCCCAACAGGAAGGCGAGCAGCATCGCCAGCGCCGTCACGAAGAAACGCGCGCCGGCTGATGCGGTCACTGCCGGTCGCTGTTTGATCACGCCCAGAGCTTAGCGGGGCTTGCCACAAGCGTCAACTTTCATCGTTGACCCCAATGCAACCGAACCTCTACAATTGCCACTCCATATCATTGCCCTAAGGAGGAGCGGCGTTATGTCCATTGATCAGATTCGAGAAGCTCTCGGCGACCAAGCCGGTTATCTGCTGGATCACACCTGTCAGACAATTCCCAAAGAATCTCTGCATCTGCCCGGCCCCGACTTTGTTGATCGCGTGTTAACCGCGTCAGACCGACCGCCGGCAGTATTGAGGAACCTACAACTTTTGTTCAACACAGGACGACTGGCCGGCACCGGCTACCTTTCGATCCTGCCTGTGGATCAAGGGGTGGAGCATTCTGGCGCGGCATCGTTTGCCCCGAATCCAATGTATTTCGATCCGGAGAACATCGTCCGGCTCGGTATCGAAGGCGGCTGTAACGCGGTCGCTTCAACGCTCGGCGTCTTGGGCGCGGTGGCGCGAAAGTATGCCCACAAAATTCCGTTCATTGTGAAAATCAATCACAACGAGATGCTCTCCTATCCCAACAGCTACGATCAGACGCTGTTTGCCAGTGTTCGGCAGGCCTTTGAGATGGGTGCCGTCGCCGTGGGCGCGACGGTCTATTTCGGTTCAGCCGAATCGCGCCGACAGATCATGGAGATCAGCGAAGCCTTTGAAGAAGCCCATTCGCTTGGTCTCGTCACAATTCTGTGGTGCTATCTGCGCAATGCGGCCTTCAAAACCAAAGAAGCGGATTATCACACGGCGGCTGATTTGACGGGACAGGCTAATCATCTGGGCGTCACCATTCAGGCTGACATCGTCAAGCAGAAATTACCTGAATGCAACGGCGGCTACACGGCGCTGAAGTTCGGGCACACGAATGCGAAAGTCTACAGCGAGCTGACCTCCGACCACCCGATTGATCTGACGCGCTATCAGGTGGCCAATTGCTTCATGGGGCGTGTGGGCTTGATCAATTCCGGCGGCGCGTCGGGCAAGAATGATTATGCCGATGCTGTCAAAACAGCGGTCATCAACAAGCGCGCCGGCGGCATGGGATTGATCTCCGGGCGGAAGACATTCCAGAAGCCGCTCAGCGAAGGTGTGAAGCTGTTTGAAGCGATTCAGAGCGTCTATCTGTGCAAAGACGTGACGATTGCTTGAGCTGATGCGCCGATCCCATCGGCACGCGCACTGATGCCGGAAGGTCACAGCGTCGCCGCTGCGGAGTGTGAGCTAAGTACCGTGATAAACGTTCGGGGCGTTTTTGGAGTGCTGCGACGTGTCGCCGCTTTGACCGGAACGCGGTGACACGTCACCACACTCCAAAACGCCCCGTCCTCCCCAAATGTCGCAGAACGTTTGTCCACCTTTAATTGCATTTAGCCTGGGGGCCTCGCATCTGGCAGGCGCCGGTACGTTGGAAGCATGCGCTCCCAGAGTAAAATCATTCGCAAACCGCTCTAAGCAAGAATTGGCACGACGGCTGTTTGAATCGGTTCGGCCGTGACCACAACCTCGCTCTCCGTCACATAGACATCCACTTCGCTGCGCACGCCGAAATCACCTTGCAGGTAGATGCCCGGCTCGATCGAAAAGGCTGTGCGCGGTACGATCAGGCGATTGTCGCGCGTTTCCAGATTATCAATGTTGGCGCCATTGCCGTGTACCTCTTTGCCAATCGAGTGGCCGGTGCGATGAATGAACTGATCGCCGTAGCCGGCCTGTCGAATCACCGCGCGCGCCACATCGTCAACTTCCCAACCGTGGAAGGCTCGTCCGGCCTGCACGCAGTCACGCACGAAGGCAATGGCTGCGTCGCGCGCATCGCGGACGATATTAAAAATGTGGGTATATCGCTCAGGCACGCGCTCTCCGACGTAACCTGTCCATGTGTAATCCGTGTAGACAGCCTCCGGGTCAGCCTTGAGTTTTGCCCAGTAATCAATGAGCACAAAGTCGCCGCGTTGAATCGGCCATGAATGCTCAGCCGTTGGGCCGTAATGCGGATTCGCAGCATGAGCGTTGACGGCGACAATCGGCGGATGATCGGCCGTCAATCCGTGCTGCTCAAAGAGCGAGACGATGAATTGCTGAATCTCATATTCGGTCGTCGGGATGTCGCTCGTGATACGACGTCCGATTTCGGCAAAAGCTTGATCAATAATTTGGCGCATGATCCTGGCTGCTGTGTAATGCGTTTGCAATTGACTATCCGACCATACAGCCTCGAATCGTTGCACTAAATTGGCTGAGGTGACGACCTCGACGCCGAAGCTACGCAGCAGTTCCACGGTGCCAGCGTCCACACGGGAGACGTAAGGAATATCGTTGTTGGGCGAGTACTGCATCGCAATGGTCTTATGTGGACCGACCGTCTCGCGCAGGTACTCGTGTAGTTGCTGCCATGGCAAATAGATTCGTTTCTTGCCTGGGAGCGAATCCAGATACTCGCGTTCAATGGAATGCACAATTTTTACCGGCTCGCCCTCGGCAGGGACGAAATAGAACCAGCGGCGTGTGCCGAATTTCGTTTCATCGAGCCGCAAAATGCGATAGGCAAGCGGGTCGCTTTGACGAAAATCGTAAAACAACCAGCCGCCGATTCCCTCGGCTTGTAGCGCCTGTTGAATCATCGTGACTACGTTGTTATTGGCTTGCATAGGTTCTCCAGCAGAAAGAGATGTGCCCTCAGGTGACTGCATCGGTGGCGGCGTGCAGATTCACGGCTTGAATCGCAAGCCGGTCAACACGACTTGCGCGGCTGCCGGGACCGAGCCTGCCGGGATGCTATCCACGTTCACCCGCACCAGCATGGATTCGCCCGGCGCCAGTTGCCGACGCACGCGCGGGACAGGCCG
>JANWZE010000119.1 GCA_025054955.1 Blastocatellia bacterium
CGATCCACTTGCGCTTCTTCCTTTACAATGGGAATAATATATCGCTGCATTTGGCTTCCTCCGGCAAGCATTTTCCTTAAAAGTATTACAGCTTGCCAGAGGAATCCCTCTCTTTCAAGCACAAAATTTGAAACGATTACGCGGGTGGGGAGTCCTTGTTTTTCATATTGGTTGCGGTATCATTCCAAATTTACGGTGGCAGCAATTGTGTTGCCGTGATACGAGCAAGGCAAAAAAGATGATCTGTGGTTGATTGAAGGAGTCGGATTTTGATTGAACAGATTTTCATACAGGGCGCGCGCCAGCATAACCTGAAGAATCTGGACATCCGGATTCCGCGCGATTCGCTGACGGTGATTACGGGTTTAAGCGGGTCAGGCAAATCGAGTCTGGCATTTGATACGATCTATGCCGAGGGGCAGCGGCGATATGTTGAATCGTTGTCAACCTACGCGCGGCAATTTCTCGATCAATTTGAAAAGCCCGATGTGGATTTCATTGAAGGCCTCTCGCCGGCGCTCTCGATCGAGCAGAAAACCATTGGTCGCAGTCCACGTTCGACTGTGGGGACGGTGACCGAAGTTTACGATTATCTCCGGTTGCTCTTTTCCTCAATTGGCAAGCCGCATTGTCCTAACTGCGGACAGCCAATCGCCCGGCAATCAAGCGACCAAGTGGTGAACATGATCATGGACTTGCCGGCAGGCGAGCGCGTGATGATTCTGGCTCCAATTGTGCGGGGCCGCAAAGGCGAGTTCAAAAAAGAACTGGAAAAACTGGCCCGCGCCGGGTTCGTGCGCGCGCGCATTGACGGCCAGTTGCGCCCGTTGGATGAAGACATCAAGTTGGAAAAGCGCAAGAATCACACGATTGAAGTGGTCGTTGACCGGTTGCTCATGAAGCCTGGCGTGCGCCCCCGCATTGAAGCCGCTGTGAAAACAGCCGCGCAGTTGGCCAATGGGCTCGTTTTGGTCTCGATTGTGGACGGAGAGGAGCATCTCTTCTCGGAAAAGATGGCGTGCATTGACTGCGGAATTTCCATGCCGGCGCTGGAGCCACGCTCATTTTCGTTCAACAGCGCATACGGAGCCTGCCCGGAATGTCGCGGCATGGGCGTGCGTCAGCAAGTTGATCCAGCGCGACTCGTGGCCGACCCAGCGCAATCACTCAAGCAGGTGACGTTGCTCCCGTTTGATCGCACGGTGAACAACTACTTGAAAAATGTTCTGGTGGCCTTGGCCAAACATTGCGATGTCGCCCTGGACACACCGTATGAGCAAGCGCCGGCCAGGTTGAAACGTGCATTCCTCTATGGGTTGAAGGAAAAGATTGCAGCCGAGCACAACGGTTATTACTATCAATTTCGTTGGCCTGGCGCGATCAAGTGTATCGAGAAGCAACTGGAGCGCACCGATAATGAGTCGTTGCACGCTGCCTACGAAGGGTTGATTTCACATGTGCCGTGCTCGCTTTGTGACGGTCGGCGATTGCAGAAGACAAGTTTGGCCGTGCGCGTGGGCAACCGCACGATTGCTGATTATGTGGCCATGCCCATCAGCGTGGCTCGCTCAGCATTCGAGGACGTTCGCCAACACCTGACGCCGCGTGAGGAACAGATCGCCGGGTTGATCCTCCGAGAAATTTGTGACCGATTGAGTTTTCTGGAAACGGTTGGTCTTGGTTACCTCACGCTGGATCGTCCGGCTCAAACGTTGGCTGGCGGCGAAGCGCAACGGATTCGGCTGGCTACGCAAATCGGCTCGCAACTGCGCGGCGTGCTGTACGTCCTGGATGAGCCATCCATCGGGTTGCATCCACGCGATAATGCCCGATTGCTGGCCACGCTGGAGCGATTGCGCGACATGGGCAACACGGTCATCGTGGTTGAACACGATGAAGAGACGATACGTCGCGCTGATTACGTGATTGATTTAGGGCCTGGCGCTGGCGCGCATGGCGGCTATGTTGTGGCTGCCGGGCCGCCCGATCTGATCGCTCATGAGCCAGCCTCGCTGACCGGTCAGTATTTGGCAGGCATTCGTCAGATTCCCGTGCCGGCGCAGCGCCGCGCCTCCAACGGCAAAGCGATCACGATATACGGCGCTGCCGCGCACAATCTGAAACGAATTGATGTCTCATTCCCACTTGGCGTGCTGCTGGTGGTGACCGGCGTGTCCGGGTCCGGCAAGTCCACATTGGTTGACGAAATCCTCTATCGGGCGCTTGCGCGGCAGTTACATCGAAGTCCGGTGAGGCCTGGGCAGCATGATCGCATTGAGGGACTGGAATACATTGACAAAGTCATCGAGATTGACCAATCCCCGATAGGACGGACGCCACGCTCCAATCCGGCTACCTACACCGGCGTGTTTACGCCGATTCGCGAGCTATTCGCCGCCTTGCCCGAATCGCGCGAGCGCGGCTATGGGCCGGGACGATTCAGTTTCAACGTTAAAGGTGGTCGCTGTGAAGCCTGTCAAGGCGACGGCGTGAAGCGCATCGAGATGAACTTTCTGCCCGATGTCTACGTCACATGCGAGACCTGCCGCGGCACACGCTACAACCGCGAGACGCTCATGGTTCATTACAAAGGCCACTCGATTAGCGATGTCTTAAACCTGACTGTGGCAGAGGCGCTGGACTTGCTGGGCAACATCCCACAGATTCGAAACAAGATTCAAACGCTGCTCGATGTCGGACTCGGTTACATCACGCTCGGTCAACCAGCCACAACCCTGTCCGGCGGCGAAGCGCAACGCATCAAGCTGGCTCGCGAGCTGAGCAAACGCGCGACCGGCCGGACGCTCTACATTTTAGACGAGCCGACGACCGGCTTGCACTTTGATGACGTGCGCAAACTGCTGGAGGTGTTGCACCGGCTGGTGGATCAAGGGAACACCGTGATCGTCATCGAGCATAATCTGGAAGTCATCAAGTCGGCTGATTGGATTATTGATTTAGGCCCGGAAGGCGGCGATGGCGGCGGCTACGTCGTCGCTCAAGGCACGCCGGAAGAGGTGGCGCGGATTGCCGCGTCCTTCACCGGTCAAGCGCTTCGCGCCGTGTTCGAGGTACGCGAGCGAAAATTGGCGTAGCAGGGCGCTTCATAGGCGCTGGACAGAGCGCCTGTTTCGCGGTTGGCAGCCGCGCGAGTTGATGTGACAAACGCCAGTCGGTCGTTCGCAGGTTTAACTCGGCAGCAGATTTGACGACGCGACAGGGTTGACGAGGAGACGGATTTGACCTGCGAGACAGACTTGACGATGAGGCAGGTTTGACTATGAGCGACATCGAGACCA
The DNA here is from genome assembly GCA_025054955.1 of Blastocatellia bacterium. Taxonomy (NCBI): domain Bacteria; kingdom Pseudomonadati; phylum Acidobacteriota; class Blastocatellia; species Blastocatellia bacterium. The sequence continues at coordinate 3,300 of JANWZE010000119.1, forward strand.
TCCATCCACAAATGATCAATCGTATCGGCGAACTGGCGGCTGCTTCAATTGACGCTAAGCGACGATTCTTTGACGCGCACCCTGACGCTGTGGCGCGCGCCGCGCTCATGCTGATCGAAGCGCTTCGCAGTGGAAGAAAAATCCTGCTGTTCGGCAATGGCGGCAGCGCCGCCGATGCGCAGCATATCGCCGCTGAGTTCGTCAACCGCTACCAGATGGAACGGCCTGGGCTGCCGGCCATTGCGCTCACCACCGATACCTCAATTCTCACTTCAATTGGCAATGATACGACCTTTGAAGAAATCTTCAGCCGACAGATTGAGGCGTTTGGGCAAGCTGGTGATGTCGCCGTCGCTATTACCACAAGCGGTCGCTCGCCCAATGTGGTTCGGGGTGTTCAGGCAGCACGGCAACGTGGATTACACACCATTGGCTTGCTGGGCAAAGATGGCGGCGTAGTCAAGGATTTGGTTGACCTGGCCATCATCGTGCCGAGCGATTCGACCTC
>JANWZE010000120.1 GCA_025054955.1 Blastocatellia bacterium
TCGCCGGATGGAATCGCCTAGGGTGAAGTTGATACCGAACTCTCTCTGATCCAGCAGCCAGAACCCCGCCACTCCATAGCCCAATGCGACCAGAACGGCGATGCCCATGCGAAGGAGTCCCGAGCGAAAATCCGGAATGCTGCTCTTCACCGTGAAATGGCGACGGGTGAGGATCAACACCACGACCAATGCGGCGGACAGGAGCGCCTGCCCATAATCCAGGCCTTTGGTGAGGTGGAAAATGACCGATGCGCACGAGAGGAGGAGGACGATGAGCCATGCGCGCTTTTTCCGCTTGTAGATGTTCAGAGATGAGATGATCAGGGCAAACCCGATCAATACGGTCAGCGAGCGCGACAGATGAAGGAATTCCAACGGGAAGACGTCATGCAGGAGCGTACGGTGGGCCTGGGGGTCGGGGCCGCCCATGACGGAATAGAGATTGAGCAACCCGCTGCCCAGCGTGATGACGGCTACTATCCAAATCCCGATGGATCGCGTCCTTTTCATTCTATCTCCTCTGAAAATAGCCCACGAAACACACGAAGCTCACGAAAGAATTGTGTATTTTCATCGTTCGTGGCGTGCTGTTGCACATGGGCGATTCCCCGATATGCTGCTCAGCAGTAAAACCCGGCCCCACCGGAAACGGGCGCTCCCAATGACTTCCGCGATCGGCTCGCAATCACTAAGGATTTTTCTTGCATTCGGCCAGCACTCCTTCTCTGCCACACGAACCACTACGCCGTCATAGTCGCCCGCCGGTGAGGCTATACATGAGCAGCGCCAGCACAATCAGCGTCACCAGCACATACGTGCGATCACGCTGGAGCGCGAACGCGAAAACGGAGAGCGCCACACGCGCCACGGGCGTTGCGATCAGCAGCAACAGACCAAACTGGATCAAACCCTGCGGCCGCCGTGAAAACGCATCTCCCGCAATCCCGGACAGGCTCCGCAAGTCCGACGGCTCGCCGTGGAACACTCGATAATTGGGCATCGTCGTGCCGGAATGGATTAAATACAAGATCCCACCCACCAACACCACAACGGCAGCGGCCATGACGCCGATTCTTAAGAGATTGCCGACGATCTGCTCAATCTGCTCATCCGTCCAATTGTGCTTCAAGTGCATCATCTCAGAGCCTTCCCGTCAATCCGTTATAAATCATCTCAATGGCAAGCGCCGCGATGATCAGGCCAAAGATCACTCGCAAGAGCCGGGTTTGAGTGCGAATCAGGATGCGAGCGCCGAGGAGCGCGCCCACGAGTACCCCCAGCATGACCGGCATCGCTAGGCCGGGATCAATGTACCCTCGGCTCAGATAGACTCCGGCGCTGGCTGCCGCCGTGACGCCGATCATAAAGTTGCTGGTAGTGGTGGAGACTTTGAACGGAATGTGCATGGCCTGATCCATCGCCAGAACCTTGACGGCCCCTGATCCGATACCCAGCAATCCTGACAGCGCGCCCGCAACGAACATCAGGCTGAATCCTGCCGGAACGGCGTGGACATGGTAAGGACGTGGGCCGTCGGGTGTTGGATAACTGGCGTCCATCTTCAGAAGCGTGGCCAGCGGATCAGGTTGATCATCGCTCTGGCGCTCGCGCGGGGACCGATTCGACAGGTAAGCTGAGTAGAGCAGCACAACGCCGAAGATGACGGCAATTGCTGCCGTGGAAACTCGCGTCGCCACAGAAGCGCCGACAAGTGCGCCAAAGGCAGTGGCCATCTCCAAAAACATTCCGATTCGGATGTTGGAGTAGCCTTCCTTGACGTAAGCTGCTGCCGCGCCTGACGAGGTGGCGATCACCGAGATGAGCGATGCCCCGATGGCATATCGAATATCTACTCCAAACGCCAGCGCCAGGAGCGGCACGAGCACCACGCCACCGCCCAGCCCAGTTAAGGATCCCAAAAACCCGGCCCCGAGCGAACCGAGCCCAACTAGCACCGTGAATTCCAGAGTGTTCATACCATCTGTCTATCTCTTACTCGATTCCAGGGAAGAGGGTGCAAAAGCTGTGCCGCTGAAGTGGGAGCGAGGGCGCGTGAGCCTAGATCGTTCGCGCGTCGTGAATTAGGTTGTTTCCCGAGAGGGAGCACAGGCTCTCACATGTGGGGCAGATTTGTAGGCTCCAGGCAAAATCGCCACAAGCACAAAAGAAGCGCCAGCCAGCTCCTAGTTCGAGGCTCATTTTCAGGGTGGAAAGAGTATCGCCGTCTTCCGTAGAGCAGTGGCTCCCTATTTGCGTTTCTTATAGAAGCTTGCAACACCGAAAGTGACGCCAGCAAAAACGCCGATGCGCGGAGCATTTGGGTTGAGTCCGAAGCGCATGCCAACATCGAAAATCACTCGCGGGTTCGCTTGATAGGTCAAGGCTCCAAGAGCAAAGATGCCTTGTGGCTGATCGGTGTCGAGGCTTTGACCAGAGAGTTCACCCTGAATGCCAAAGCCACGTGGAAGACCATAAGTCAAACCGAGCGCGAATTGCCCGCCGGTGGAAAACCCACCTTTCCGCTCGCGCCCGTTCACAAGCAATGCTAGGTTGAAGTCGAGATCGGTGGCACCCACTTTCTCGCTGGTCAGACCAATGATTTTATGGTCAACACGACCGCTGCCGAGTCCCTCCACCTCGCTCGCCCACGGCAGCTTCACCAAGTAGGCAAAAGCGAGTGATGGGTGCCGCTTTGTATCTCGAAACATAGTAACCTGAAAACCCACATGTGCGTCGCCAATGCCAGTCACTTGCGTCCCTGCTCGGTCGGTTTGCGACGTCACGGTATCCAGATCAAATTCCAACTGCAGTCGCTGGCTCACAGCAAAACTCAAGGTCAGCGATCCTGTTTGAGCCGCCTGCAAATCTTTCGACCGAAAACTGCCGTCATAACCGTACTCAAGTTGCAGCACGCCTGAACCCTGAAATTCAGCCGGACGCGACACACTCGGCCGTCTTGGCTTGAGAATGGTCTCCTCTTGAGCCGTGTTTGTTTGCTCAGCAGCGGGCGGAGTTGGAGTCGGCTGAGGCGGCGGTGTTTGTTGGGCAGGAGAAACGGCAACAGGCACTACGAAAAGCAGAGCGACCCAGACAACGAACACATGCATTTTCACCCGACCTGGTGCCCTTTCAGCGAGCCTCCGCTCATGGGCGATTGCTGAAAGGATCGGCATCGGGACGCCGAGCATCCCAAGCTTCAGCAACGAGAATATCCTCAAATAGTGATAGCGCAACAGCCGGTGAATGATTGGGTCCATCAGCATGTTACTACCTACTCTCACGATGATTTTCTCTTGAGAAATCGAATCCGGTGATACGGGTGCGAGATGGCTGGCATCTCATCGTTCTTCAAGACGCTGATGGACCCGTCAACTTCGAGCACGGCGAGCGCTACTTCGGTTACGCTGGCAATACCATGCTCTCGCAAAGCCTGGCGCAATGTTTCCTCGGTCACTCTTTCTTTGGCCAGATTCTCGCTTAAAATTTTTCCTTGGTGAATAAGCAGGGTGGGGGTTCCCTCAACCAATCGTCGGACTTTTTTGTACCGCCACACCATGCGAGTCACCACGGCGTTCACGGCCAAGAGCGTCACCGCCGCCACCAACCCACCGGTGACGGACGTATCCGGCCCGGTCATGGCGTTCTGCACCGCATTCGCCAGCAGTAGCAGTAAGACCAAATCGAACGGCGTCATCTGTCCGACTTCCCGCTTGCCCGTAAGCCGAATGCCCAGTAGCACGACGACGTAAATAATCGTCGTGCGCAACGCAATTTCCAGCAATGTATGATTGAAGTTCCACATGTTGTCATTAGTCATTGGTCGTTTGCAAATGACAAGTACCAAATGACCAATGGCAAGGCTCTCATGCCTCCAGCTTGAAGCGCGTTTCGGCTAAGCGATAAAGCCGTCGCCATACCAGGCGGTTCGTCGTCACCACCATCGCCGCCATGACGACCGTGGCCACTAGCAGCAGGTCAAAATTCCCGGCATCGGTGGCGTGGCTAATCGTTGCTCCCAGGCCTGTGGTCGAAAGAATCTGACCCTTGAAGTGGAAGTATTCGGCCACAATACTTGCATTCCAGGCTCCGCCTGCTGCCGTCACTAACCCAGTGATGAGA
>JANWZE010000121.1 GCA_025054955.1 Blastocatellia bacterium
CGATGTGTCTATTATTAGCTTAGCGATGACACGAAGCGTGTCTGTCGAAGTAAAGAAGGTATTTTAGGGCAAGGCAATTACGATGATGAATCAAACTGACTCAAGCGTCACACCATCATCGGCGAGTACTGCTGCTGGTGACGTCTCGGTCGCCTCGATGGTTGAGAGCATCATCGGGTGCAAGTGGTCGGTGCGACTGCTGGAGCTATGTGCAGCAGGCCATTGTCGGCCGAGCGCTTTGCTTCGTGCGTGTCCGGGATTGTCGGCCAAAGTGATGAATGAGCGCCTGCGCAAGATGATGCGTTTCGGGATACTCCAGCGCATCGTCTTTGGTGAGAAGCCGCCGGTGGAAGTGGAGTATCGGCTCACGCCGTTGGGTCAGCGCTTCATGAAGATCATTGACGAAGTGCGACAACTCCAGCAAGCGGTTGATAAGGGCCTTATCCTGCAAGAGGGCGCCACCGACGCTCCGGTTCAACAGGGCCGTCATCTGGCCGGTCGCTAACCGTTTCCTTCACTGGCCGTAGAAGCAATGACTAACAGGCTGCCATGCTGGCGTGGGTGCGGCAGATGAGGCCGAAAGAACCAGCATTGACAGTTATGCGCCGGTGCATGCCTTTCAGTAGGGCGCCGAATTTGTAGGGGCAGTCTTTCCAAAGGTTGCAGGTCTGGCTACCTTCGCGGGGGCTTGCGCGGCTCAACACAAACGAGCGTAGCATGAGGAATCCTATAGGCCCTCAGAAAGTCGGAGACCGCTGCTTGAGGTGTTCTCCTGCTGCGCTCCACGTCGCTTGGTCGCACACGACCTTTCTCCGGATGATTGGTATTATGCCACTGACTCCTGACTCCCGACTCACACATGGCCTTTGTCCAGACGATTGGTATTTATGCTCTTGACTTCTGACTCCTGGCTTCTGGCTTCTGACTTCTGACTCCTGACTCACACATAGCCTTTCTTCAGACGATTGGTCTCACTCACCAATTGTCAAGTGAATCACGGGCAGTCCTCTCGATTGCTGAGTTTCTGTGCCGACAAATATAATGGTCACGTGATAACGGGAAAGAGTTATGGATTTCAAACTTGTTTCTGATTATAGGCCGCGCGGTGATCAACCCGAAGCGATTGACGCGCTCGTGCGCGGGTTGCAGGAAGGACGCAAATGGCAAGTGCTGTTAGGCATTACTGGAAGCGGGAAGACTTATTCGGTCGCTTCTGTGATCGAACGGGTCAACCGGCCAACGTTGGTCATGGCGCATAACAAGACGCTTGCCGCTCAACTTTACCAAGAGTTCAAAACGTTCTTTCCACACAACGCTGTCGAGTATTTTGTCAGCTACTACGATTATTATCAGCCTGAAGCGTATTTGCCGCAGACCGACACGTACATTGAAAAGGAAGTGCTGATCAACGAGGAGATTGATCGCATGCGACTCTCGGCGACACGGGCGTTGTTTGAGCGGCGTGATGTGATTATTGTCGCCAGCGTATCGTGTATTTATGGTTTGGGTGATCCTGATGCTTATTACGATCAGTTGATTTTTTTGGAGGTTGGTCAACGCATTCGCCGCTCGGAGTTATTGAAGAAGCTGGTCTCGATTCAATACGAACGCAATGACGAGCAATTCGGGCGTGGCACGTTTCGCGTGCGGGGTGATGTGGTTGAGGTGTTTCCCTCGTATCAGGACACGGCCATTCGTGTGGAGATGTGGGGCGACGAGATTGATGCGCTCAGCACGATTGATCCGTTGTTTGGTGAAGTGCTGGAGCGGCATCAGCGCATCCCGATCTATCCGAAGACCCATTTCGTCATGCCGCCGGAGATGCTGCAACGCGCGATCCGCGGCATCGAGCAAGAACTGGAGTGGTGGGAAGCGGAACTGAAAGCGGCCGGCAAGTTGATCGAGGCGCAACGCATCCGCGAGCGCACCCAATACGACCTGGAGATGCTCCGCCAGTTCAATTTCTGTCGCGGCATCGAAAACTATTCCCGGCATCTGACAGGCCGACGCCCAGGCGAACCGCCGCCGACGCTGCTGGATTATCTGCCCAAAGACGCGCTCGTCATCGTGGATGAAAGTCATCAGACGATTCCGCAGATTCGCGGCATGTTTCATGGCGATCAAACGCGCAAGCAAACGCTGGTAGATTATGGCTTCCGCTTGCCCAGCGCCAAGGATAATCGTCCACTGACATTCGAGGAGTGGATGGCGCGCGTCAATCAAGTGATCTGCGTCTCGGCCACGCCGGCAGAGTTTGAACTGCAACAAGCCGGCGGCGAATTTGTCGAGCAGGTGGTGCGTCCCACGGGACTGCTTGATCCAGAGGTCGAAGTCAGGCCAGTGCGACATCAGGTGGATGATCTGCTGGAGGAGATTCGCCAGCGGGTCGCCCGAAACGAGCGTGTCTTGGTGACCACGCTCACCAAGCGCATGGCCGAAGATTTAACGCAGTATTACACCGAGCTTGGGATTCGTGTCCGGTATTTGCACGCTGAAGTGGATACGCTCGACCGCGTGCGCATCTTGCGTGATCTACGACGCGGCGACTTTGATGTGCTCATAGGCGTCAATCTCCTGCGCGAAGGATTGGATTTACCTGAAGTCTCGTTAGTGGCCATTCTCGACGCTGACAAAGAAGGCTTCTTGCGCTCAGAGCGCTCGCTCATTCAAACCATTGGTCGCGCTGCCCGCCACGTCAACGGCAAAGCCATCCTGTATGCCGACGTCATTACCGATTCAATGGATCGAGCCATTCGTGAAACACGTCGCCGCCGCGCCAAGCAGGAACAGTACAATGCGGCGCACGGTATTACCCCGCAGAGTATTATCAAGCCGATCGAAGCGACGCTATTGATGATTGCTGAAGCTGATTATTTCACTGTGCCGTTAGACGTGGACGAGTCAGCGCCGTATGACCCAGAGCGACTGGAGGACACACTCAAGCAATTGGAAACAGAGATGCGCGAAGCGGCCAAGGCGCTCCAGTTCGAACGCGCTGCTGAGCTGCGCGATAAGATACGCGCGCTTAAGAATCAAGCCTTGTTGGGGTGAGCCGAGCCGCCGCGCTCACTTATAGCCGATCACCGACAACATGCGTCCAACGCCGTGAGCCGATTCTCGCCGGTGCGAGAAAAACAGATCATTGTGGCACATTGTGCAAAGGTTCACGGTGAAGATATTGGACGGAGGAACGCCAGCGTGGATCAGTTGTTGCCGATTGGCCGCTGGTATGTCCAGATGCGCCTTGCCAGTGGGTTGATGATTATGGATGATGGCGTCGGCCCAGGCGAACGTGCGACTGTATAGCTCAGTGACGTCTTGCCCGACTTCGTAACAACAGACGCCAGCAGCCGGCCCAATCGCTGCCAGGCAGTCTGCCGCCTCCGTGCCGAATTCGCAATGCATTTGGGCGAGCGTTTTCTCCACGATCCGCGCGTATGTGCCGCGCCAGCCGGCATGAACAGCCGCGATGGCGCGTCGTTTCACATCGGCGATTAAGATCGGCACGCAATCGGCTGTTTGCACACCGAGCAGCAGGGCCGGCTGCCTGGCGATGAGGGCGTCACCGGCGCGCAACACATCGCCGCGCTCATCGCGGCCAGCAAGGATCACGTCAGCCGAGTGGATTTGTTTGAGCGTCACAAGCTTCATCTCTGTTGCGCCGATGGCTGCAAGGAATCGTTGACGATTATGCTGCACGCGACTGGGCGCATCGGCTGGGCAAAATCCTAAGTTCAGCGCGTTGGTTGGCAGTGGGCTCACGCCCTGTTGCCGCGTGCTGAACGCGTGGGTATACCCAGCCTGTTCCAGTGGTCGGCAAACGAGGAACGCAATGCCATCGTGTCGGCGCAATTGGAAAGCGTCAGTCAGGTTCATGGGCTGATAACGTTCAGAATGGCGCCCGCAATAGCTTGGTTGCCCGAAACAGTCCATCTGCCGATTGCAGGATTTTGCCTTTGAGGCGTGGCGGGTAGTCCGGGTGATCGGCGAGAAACTGTCGGACAATGGCGGCCGCGGCTTCGCTGTTATGACCGTTGAGCGTGGCGTCGAGCCAGTTTTTGACAAAGAAGATGTCGCCGGTGCGTTGAATCTCCTGGAGCATATCAAGGCTGGGACGGATGAATTTCTCGGACGCCACTGCTCGCAGGGGATGATGGAGATAGGAAATTGCTTCCAGGACCCACGGCTCTCGCCGACGCTGCGCGGGATCGGCCAGACGACGAAAGAAAGCCTCTCGCGTCTCTGGGTCCGAGGAGAGCGCCGGCATGACGAATTCAAATCGGGCTTTGCGTTCGGGGTCTTTAATGCGGTTCAATTGCTCTTGCAGAATCTCCGCTGCGCCGGGCACATCGCGCACGGCCAGTTCCAGCGCCATCGTCATGTAATCTTGCTCGGAGAATGGAAGGCCGCGAACCTGTGCTTCCGGCGCTTGGCGCCAGACACGTTCCAAAATCATCAGGCCTTCGGGCGTGCGCGCCACTGAGATGAACGCGCGAAAGTAGGTGGATTTCAGCGACGTTGTCGAAGCCTTTTCCATCTGCTTCCATAACAACCCTTCCAGCGTCGGCGCCAGTTGCTTCTGTTCGGTTGACGTGATGAACCGCCAATAGGCTGTCGTCAGGGATTCGGTCATGCGTTGCGCGTTCAGTTCGGTTGATTCCAGTGGCAGCGCTTTGATCGCCAGAGTGATCAGTTGCTGAGGTCGCACTTGTTGTTCGAGCATGGCATCCCATAGCATCATCCAGGCGACGCCTCGCATCAGCGGGTCCTGAATGGAAGGAAGATTTGCGAGCAAGTAGTCCCGACTAAGCGGATCGAGTTCAAACAGGCCATAGCCCAGGCCGCGCCCGTCCGTCAGAATGAATGTCGGCTTCGGCAAACCAGCCGCTCGTTCAATCGTGACGGCCTCATCACGAAGATGAACGGGAAAAGTGTGTATCTTGCCCCGCGATGACACCACGAGTTCAAAGCGCTGATTCCACAGGCGGCCACGGCCTGCTGGGTCTGACTGGCGAATCGTCAGCGAATTGATCGTGCCATCGGCATTCAACGCCAGATAAGGCGTGATCTTCGGGCGTCCCGCCTCTTCAATCCATCCGTGACTCCATGCTTTCAAATCTTCTGGTGAGCGCGCATCGAGAATCTCAATTAACTGATCCCACGTTGCGTTGCCAAATTGAAATCTGTTTAAGTACTCGCGCAGTCCATCGCGAAACGCCTGCTCGCCGAGCAGTTGCTCAAGCTGTCGCATGACAATCGGCGCTTTTTGATAAATGATAGCGCCATACAGGCTGGCTGCATCGTTGAGATTGTCCAGTTGTTGGTGGATAGGATTAGCGCCTTCGCTGCGGTCCACATCATACGCTGCCGGATAATGAGACAGAAAGAACCGCAGGTCGTGGTTGATTTCTGGGAAACGAGGATTGACGATTTTCGCTGCCATGAAATTAGCGAAGACTTCCTTGGTCCACACATCGTCAAACCAGTTCATAGTGACCAGATTGCCAAACCACATGTGAGCCGTTTCATGAGCGATCAAGCTGGCTTGCCCCAGTTTTTGCGTTTGTGTTGCTGTTTGGTCCAGCAGCAGCGTCGAAGCGCGATAGAAGATGCAGCCTGGATGCTCCATGCCACCGAATTGAAATGATGGAATGAGCACGAAATCGAATTTGTCGAAGGGATAGCCGATGCCGGTGTAGTCTTCCAGCCACTTCAGGGCGCTCTCATGAAGATCAAAGATCGCATCGCGGTTTCGCTCGATTTTTTGCGCATCGGTCTCGCGGTGAAACATGCGCATAACACGTCCGGAACGTTCAGCCGTCTCAACCTGAAATGCTCCGGCTGCGAAAGCGAACAGATAGGTGCTGATCGGTTTTGTCTCAGCAAAGCGGCAGATGGCACGGTCACCGTTGATGTCGCGCGTCTGCAATGGACCGTTAGCGACGACTTGCCATGTTGCCGGCACGTCCAGTGTGAGCCGATAGCGGGCCTTGATGTTGGGTTGATTAAAGCAGGGAAACGCTGTGGCTGCGCGATCCGGCACAAACAAGGTGTAGATGTACTCATCAGCGCGATGCAGGGCGTTGTTGCCGGCTACGAATTTGATGGTAACAGCGTTTTCGCCAGCGCGCTCGGCAGCATCAAGAATGGTTAAATGTCCGTTGGTTACTTGGTAGTCGAGATTTTTGTTGCGGGCTTGCACCGACAGCACGCTGTCAGGCGGTTGGTCAAAATCGAGAATCAGTGGTTGTGACTCATCTCGCGTGCGGAACGAGAGTATTAGCTCACCCTCAATCCGTTCCTCTTTCGATGCGGGGATTTTGAACGTGAGGTCGTATTTGACATCAGAAAAGAGATCAGACCGTTGTTGCGCGAGTGTCCAGGGTACGCCCGGCTCCACGTTGGGAAATGATTGACAACCGATTGAATAAGCCATAGGGATTGTGACAAGCAGGGAGAGTAAGAAAGTCGGTCTCATGTTACGCTTCAATTTTTGTGATCCCCCGAGTACAAAGATTTGAGCGCGACAACATAGCATAAGACTGAGAAACGCCACAATTGCGCCTGTGGATGTGTGGATGTGGCCGGCCAACGGCGCAGCGGTCGGGCCTCATTCCGACGTTGCCGGATTGCAGGAGCAAGATTGTGCGTGAAGGTGTCCGCGCGTGAAGGTGTCAGTAGAGCCCATCCGACACATGTGGTGGAGTAGCAGGTACCACCCGCTTCGTGCTCGGACCGATCGGTTGAGCGATCTCATAGCTGGAAACTCCAGATGCGGATATCGGCGTTGTCCCGCGCTACCACTGCAAGGCGCATGAGCGCCATTGTCCGAAGTAGCGTGTTCAACCTAGCGGTACACGTCGCGGTCAGGCTTTTGCCCTCTCGATGGAGAATGTTATAATGGCATTCGGATTGAATAGAGCGTTGACCTATGTGGCACATGAGAACATCTCAACACGAGGCAACGAAGACGGATAGTAGCCTCAGACCAGCTCTTTCAGGAGGGTAGCGAGCATTACAACGATTTACGGTCACACACAGGGATTAAAACACAACCAGCTACGGCGGTTGGAAAAGTTCTATCAACGGCGAATCCCACCTACAGCGATCATCACGCCTGAGGTCGCGCGGCAATTAACCGAACTATCGCGCGAGGTGCATCGTCAGATTGGACTGCTGATTGATCGAGGGGGTCATATT
>JANWZE010000122.1 GCA_025054955.1 Blastocatellia bacterium
TTGAAGAATTCGGTCCTATCCGCTCGCACGCATTCTACGCGGGGGCCCACAGCGAGGCCCCCATACAGGCCTGCCCGCTTTCCTGGCAAAAACGCGAGCCCACAGCCACCCTGTACGGGCGGCTCGCCGTGGCCGCCCGACTCCTCCGAAAATCGCCCACGAAACACACGAACCTCACGAAAGCATTCTATTTTCATCGTTCGTGCCGTGCGTTTGCACATGGGCGATTGCTCTGAAAACATTTGAGCGTTTCCTCGGAAACACCACTGATGAACACAGATGGGCAGTACCAATTGTGGGTTGAAGAATTCGGTCCTATCCGCTCGCACGCATTCTACGCGGGGGCCCACAGCGAGGCCCCCATACAGGCTCGCCTGCTTTCCTGGCAAAAACGCGAGCCCAGAGCCACCCTGTACGGGCGGCTCGCCGTGGCCGCCCGACTCCTCTCCTCTGCAAATAACCATTTTCATGCTTCGTGGCGAGCGCGGAGCTCATGGGCGATTCCCTCCAAGGTGAGTGGGGCGTCATAGCACGTTCTCTGGTCAACGATAACGACGACCGAGAAAACTTTAGCGCCCGGCTGGCAGTGCGCATAAATTCCATGCTCTGTCAAAGCCGCTCATCAAGTCAGTGGGTGATACCCATTGCGGATTGCTGATTAGTACCAACTGCGGAGAAAAAGGGCACGTTCTTTCTAGGGGCGTCTCTATGTGGATGCCTGCTCACTCCCCAGCGGCGGCGGCAGATGCCCACACGATGGTAGCCAGATGCGCAACGTCTGGAGTGTCTCATCCGCAAATCCATCGCGCCTTCAACATCGCCACCCGTTCTCTCATCAACTCGTTCATGCTGTCCAACATCTTGTCACGAACGCGCACGTGTTGGCGCGTTTCCAAGGCGCTACTCTACTGCTCGTTCTGCTATTCCAGGGGTTGCACATCTGGCGACCTTTTGGTATCGCGGGGAGAGGTTCTCGAATCTGACGGTGGCGCTTGCTTCGGTCTGTGAGTCTTCGCTAGTCTTTGGCGCATGCCCACCTTTCGCTATCGCACGCGCATCGAGGCTCCGGCCAAGACGGTGTTCGATTGGCACGCACAGCCGGGCGCATTGGAGCGGCTGACGCCGCCCTGGCAAACAGTAGAAATTGTCGAACGCACAGGTGGCATTCAGTCAGGCGCGCGTGTTGTGTTGCTCCTGCATCTCGGTCCGCTTCGTCAGCGATGGGTGGCGGAACATCGCGATTACATCGAAGGGTGTCAGTTTCGTGATGTACAAATCGAAGGGCCGTTCGCCCGATGGGAACACACGCATCGGATCGAGCCGGATGGGCCGACGGCGTGTTATCTGGAAGACCATATCGAATATGCGTTACCATTAGCCCCCATTAGCAATTGTGTGGCAGGTGAGTTTGTTCGTGGCGAACTGGAACGGCTGTTTCGCTATCGCCACTACGTCACGGCGCATGACATCGCCGTGCATGCCCACAGTCAAGGAGGTTCGCCTATGCACATCATGGTCACGGGCGCGAGCGGATTGATCGGCGCGGCACTCGTGCCGTTTTTGACCGGCGGTGGTCATCAGGTCACACGCGCCGTTCGTTCGCAGCCGAAAACAGATGAAGTTCACTGGAACCCTGATGTAGGTGTCATCGAGAGCGCCAAACTGGAAGATCTAGATGCCGTCGTGCATCTGGCCGGAGAGAATATCGCCGACGGGCGCTGGACGCCGGAAAAGAAAGCGCGGATACGCGACAGCCGCGTGAACGGGACACGGCTGGTCTCGCAAACGCTCGCCGCGTTGGAGCGGAAACCGCGCGTGCTGGTGTGCGCCTCAGCCATTGGATTTTATGGCGACCGAGGCGCGGACGTGCTCACCGAAGCGAGTCCCGCCGGTTCAGGATTTCTGGCCGACGTCTGCAAGGAATGGGAAGCCGCGACCGAACCGGCAGCGCAAGCTGGCATTCGCGTCGTCAACGCGCGAATTGGTATTGTGTTCACGCCCCGTGGCGGCGCACTGCAAAAGATGCTGCTGCCGTTTAAGCTCGGACTGGGCGGCGTCATCGGTCACGGTCGGCAGTACTGGAGCTGGATTTCGATTGACGACGTGATTGGAGCGATTCATCACTTGATAACCAATGAGCAGTTGAGTGGCCCGGTCAATCTGGTCGCGCCACGCGCCGTGACGAATGCTGAATTCACGAAGACACTGGGGCGCGTGTTGAGTCGTCCGACGATCTTTCCCATGCCAGCATTTGCTGCCCAACTGGCCTTTGGCGAGATGGCCGATGCGCTGCTGCTGGCCAGCGCGCGGGTTGAACCAGCTCGCTTGTTGGAGAGCGGCTATCAGTTTCGGCATCCAGATTTGGAAGGCGCATTGCGGCACTTACTCGGCGCGTAATCGAGCTGAACATCATCAGAGGATATGACGATTGATAAGAATTTGCTTGATACGATAGATCACGTCGCCATCTGCGTCGTGGATGTGAAGGCGGCGGTTGAGTGGTATACCCGAACATTCAAGTGTGAGGTGTGCTATCAGGATGACACGTGGGCGATGCTGCAGTTCAACAACGTCAAACTGGCCTTCGTCATCGCCGAGCAACATCCGCCGCACATCGCCCTGTTCAGTCCTGATGCCGAAGCGTTCGGCAAGCTGAAGACCCACCGAGATGGCACACGCTCAGTCTACATCCAAGACCCATCTGGCAATGCTGTGGAGATTCTGGCGACGGATTGAGATCATGAAAACCAGGCCCCGGAAAAAGCACTCATTGCCAACGAAAGTGTGCGTCGTCTGCGGGCGGTCATTCGCTTGGCGGCGAAAATGGGCGCATGAGTGGCATCGCGTGCGTTATTGCAGTCGCCGCTGCCGCGCCAGATCGTCCGGTGTTGCTAAGAATCCGTCATTGATGATGAAGCATGTGGATTGCCGATGATAACCCTTGCGCAGATACAACCTGAGCAACTTGACCGAGACCGCCCGGCGCGACTGAAGTGGTATCACTGGGTCGGGCTGGCGCTCGTGGCGACATGCTGGCCACTGAATTGGATGTTGACCGGATTGCGCACGCATGTGCTCTTTTTTCCGCTCTGGCTGGGATACATCCTCGTGGTTGATGGGCTGGTTTACCGCCGACGCGGCACATCGCTGGTGACGCGCTCGCCACGGGAGTTTGCGCTGCTCTTCGCTCTATCCGCGCCGATGTGGTGGTTGTTTGAATTGATCAACTGGCGAACGCAGAACTGGGAATATCTGGGAAGCCGCTTGTACACCGATGCCGCTCACTTCCTCCTCGCGACGCTCAGTTTTTCCACTGTCATACCGGCGGTTTTGGTCACAACGGAGCTGGCGCGAACGTTTCGCTGGATCGAGCGTTTCGCCTCACGCTCGCCGGTGGCGATCACGCCGCAGGTCTCCAGGAATGTGTTTATCGTCGGCGCAGCCATGCTGACGTTGCTGCTCGCGTTTCCTCGCTACTGCTATCCGTTCGTGTGGACGTCGCTGGTGTGTTTGATTGAACCGATCAATCGTTGGCTTGGGCGACATGCATTGTTGAATGACATTCAGCGTGGTGACTGGCGCACCGTCGTATCACTTGCCACGGGCGTATTGATCTGCGGATTCTTCTGGGAGATGTGGAATTATTTCTCCTATCCGAAGTGGATTTATCATGTGCCCTTCTTTGGATTCTGGCGCGTGTTTGAAATGCCGCTGCTTGGTTATCTTGGTTACATTCCTTTTGCATGGGAATTGCACGGAATCGTTCGCTTCGCGCGGCCACGTCTGGCGCTGAATATCTGATCAATGTGGCCATCAATCGAACCTCTCCGCTGTTGCACAAAGTCCTTCTTGCAAGAAGTGTGCGCGGAGGCGTGATATGAGCGGCGGTGTGAAATGAGCAGCGGCGTGAGATGAACGGAGGTGTGATATGAGGCAATGGTTGAGAATACTCTTCCTTGCTATTCTGCTGAGCATGCTTTATGTCACCACGAGGGCGATGATGGAGCGCGGCGTATTCGAAGCAGGCGCCGCGTTGTGGCCCGATGCGTGGTTTCGCGCCACGTTGGCCGATGCTTATTTCGGGTTCGTGACGTTTTTCGTCTGGGTTGCTTACAAGGAGCGGCGGGTTGCTGCCAAAGTGATCTGGTTTATTCTGATTATGTCGCTCGGCAACATCGCCATGTCGGTGTACATGCTGATCCAGTTGTCAAAGCTGAAGCCCGGAGATTCATGGGAGTCATTGTTGTTGCGGCAGCAGGAAGCCTGAAGCCGGAACATTGGCATTGGAAGACGAGCGTGATCTTCAATTCTGGTCCACGCCTTGATATTAGCTAAAGAAAGCCCATGTCGGACCTGATATTGAACATGTTGCTGGTCGGTTGGCTTTGTGCGGCGCTGATCATGCTTGTACTGTGGGTTCTGCACCTGCGTCTGAAGAATGCTGGGATCGTGGATATTGGCTGGGCTGGCAATTACGCGCTGATCGCGCTGGTCTATGCTGTGATGGGCGACGGGTACGGGCCGCGCCGGGCGCTTGTCACCACGATGGCGGTTGTATGGGGCGCGCGGCTGGCGGCTCACCTGACGGCGCGAACTATCGGCCAGCCGGAGGATGCGCGGTATCAGCATCTTCGTCAACAATGGGGCGGGAATGTGCCATTGAAGTTTTTCTTCTTTTTCCAATTCCAAGCGCTGTTGAATGTGATCTTGTCCACGCCAGTGCTGCTGGCGAGCATCAATCCTCGGCCTGAGCTCTCGCCGTTGGAATGGTTGGGTTGCGCTGTGTGGATCATCGCTGTGGTGGGCGAGTCGGTCGCTGATCAGCAGCTCAAAGCATTCAAATCCGATCCCGCAAACCGAGGCAAGGTGTGCAACATCGGCTTGTGGCGATATTCACGTCATCCAAATTACTTCTTTGAATGGCTTGTCTGGGTGGCGCTGTGTGTGTTCGCCTGGGCGTCGCCCTACGGTTTCATCTCAATCATCGCGCCAGCGCTGATGCTCTATTTTCTGTTGCGCGTCACCGGCATTCCGGCGACCGAGGCGCAGTTGCTACGAAGCAAAGGCGATGCCTACCGCGCCTATCAACAGAGGACGAGTGCTTTTGTGCCGTGGTTTCCACGACAATCATAA
>JANWZE010000123.1 GCA_025054955.1 Blastocatellia bacterium
CGCGCCACAGGAAAACGAACAAGGAGGGAGGTATGAAGCCACAGATGCGGGGCCGGCGCGGCTTTCGCGCTCAGCGTCAGTGGTGGTATCATCGAATCGCCCGCCGAGGCTCACGCTGGGGATTGATCCTCATGATGCGATTTGTCTCCATGCCCGTCACTCACAACCGAGGCGGCAGCCAAATTCGAAGTGGCACGTGGCCGAGATGCCCTCACAGCTCCATGTTGATCGTTCGGTCAACGAGCACCTCCGGGGGTGGGGCCAATACATCGGCGTTTCGTGGTGTGGCGATGAACTATGGAACGAGCACGCAGGTGGATTCCTGGATGGCGAGCGAGCCGAAAGGATTTATCTACGATGGTGGATTGAGGAATCGGCGGACGTTGCAGTGTTACGATTACGGTGGGTTTACGACCATCTTTGCGGTGAGCGGGCCTGATGGCTCGGCTGTGCTGCGGATTCGGCAAGATAATGATGGCAACTTACTGCCGGACGGCGGGTGGCCGGACGCGGATGGGAATTGGATTGATCCGGCAGGCATTCTGCCGGCCTCTGATGATGATCCATATCCTTCGACGACCAACGGGATTGACGGCGATAATTTATCCGCTTATGAGGAATACCGCGGATTCGTCGTTCGTGGGAATCATCGAAGAACGAATCCGTTAAACAAAGACCTCTTCATTTGGAGCGATGTGTTTCGTGATCACATGTATGATGCAACGAATCTCCCCTTTCCGAAGCATAGGGTCACGAACGCTGGAAAGGATGCAAACCGTAGAACTAACTTTAATCGTAGCAATTCTGGTTATGGTGGCCCCATACCTGGTACTGATCAGCGGTGCTTGACCGTTTTCAGGATCGAAGAGTTTCGTGACTGTTGTTATGGACAGAACCTGCCTCCTCGGGCACAGCCTTGGACGCCTAACAACACAGATCGCATCGAAATATATATCCAGAGTATTCGGTGGGCCAGCCCAGACAATATCGGCCGGTTCATTGTAGACCCACTTGATAATGCTGGCATTCAACATGTCCTTGGACATGAAGTAGGGCATGGGATTAACATGGTTGATCGCGATTATTCAGTTAATCCGCCACCGCCTCCGTCGGTTATGATAATCAACTATATTACTCCGGGGGCTGATACGGAAGCGTGGAAGCAGAGGTGGAACGATCTGCCTCATAATTATCATGAGGGATTAGATATCATCCCGTGGTTGCGACTGAAATAAACAAACCTGGAAAAGATACAGTTGATTACCGTCTTTTGAGCACAGCTAGAACCCGGAGGTCGGTTATGATGAGAATCAAGTCGTTTGCATTCTGCATGCTGCTGGCTTTGTTTTCCTTCGCCTTTGGTCGTGGTTTTAATCAAGTCAGCATTGATATGAGCATTTCCGCAGTTGATCACTTAGGGGAAACATTCGCCATTCCAGCCCGCAGTTCGACCCGGGCAATCTATTACACTGGCGAAGAACTAAGGTTTGGAATCAGCTTGATGAACTATGCGGCTGATGAGGTATTGCTTAGTTTGCCAGAAACGAACGTGACTGAGCATTTCGCTTTCCGATGGCTCGAAACGCCGAATAAGAAGGTCAGACCAATGCTGAGGTTTAAGCCAGGACCGGTTTACCAAGGGAGGGAGTTTAAGCGATCAGCCCAGATTGAGAATGCAACAAAACTGGCACCTCATGGAACGATTTCGACTGAGTGGAATTTGCTATTGGCCAATGGTTCGACGCTCCTACCGGGCCATTATGAGTTTGAGGTAACTTACGTTGTCCCGCCGGAACTTCAGCAACTCCTCGAACGGTCAGGCAGAAGGGTAATGGTGCATGGCACAAGCTTCAAATTTGAATTTAGGAAACCGACTACCATTGAAGATGAACTGGAAATAATCTATCGAGCTGCCGCGCGCGCCTATCTCAGCAAAGATTATGACAAGGCAGTTACCAAGCTAAAGGAGTTGCTTGCTGTCTATCCAAAGAGCTCAGCCGCTTATAGCTTACTTGGTCGCATCCATTTTGACACAGGCGACTACGTGCAGGCTATCAAGTATGACCAGAAAGCGATAGACCTGCTGGAGTCGGGTGCTGACGTCGTTAGACTCAAGTACTGGGCAATGGGTCAAAATAAGGACCATATAATTGAATTGATCCGAGGAAGGATCGAAGTGGCGAAGCAACGGCTTCAGAAGCGATGAAGGTGTTTCATGGAGTGCAAATGGACGACAAGACTACTCGCTTGGCGAGCCCGCCGACTTATCACCCGGACATTCCGGATACACTTGATGATGAAGGTATCAAACACACCCAAGGTCACGAGGTGGGGCATGGGATTAGCATGCCTCATCGAGGTCCCAATGCGCCGCTATCAGTAATAAACTATCTTAACCCGACCGGTAATCCGGAGAGCGATATGGATGGGTAAGATAATCGCTAAGTAGGTGGACAAAAGTTCCGGGACATTTTGGGGGATGGGTTGGAGGGACGGGACGTTTTGGAGTGCGGTGACGTGTCACCGCTTTGAAAAGCTGCGCCACGTCGCAGCACTCCAAAGGCAGTCGCAACCCTCTAGGCTTAACTTCATGCCATCGGCTTTTCAAAGCCAATGGCATGGAGTGAGGGCGGTTTTTGCAGTGCGATGATGTGTCACCGCTTTGAAAAGCTGCGCCACGTCGCAGCACTCCAAAAACGCCACGAACTTTTGTCACGTTACTTAGAGTGGCTTGCACATGGATTGGTACTGCCCAAATAGTCGGCATCGAAATTGGCGACAGAGAAAACGGCTTCACATCAATGTCTATTGCTCTGTTCGGTCAATGCACCTGCACATCGCTATAAAAGAACGGCCTCATACCAATGCCCGGAGAAAATCGGAGACTGCTGTTTGGGACGTTCTGCTGCTTGCCGATTACGCTGCTTGCTCCATCGGGCGACTGAGTAGCCTGAGTAATGCCATGGGACGTTCTTCTGCGCTTCATTCGCTCCATCAAACATGGCCTTCCTCTGGACTACTGGTATAATCATCTGCCAAGAATTAGCGCCGTCAACAAGTTCAATGAAAAACTTCCAACAGCAGAGGCAGCAACCAATCATCCGCCGCCGCGCGGTTCATTCTTTGATCACTTCGACCTGGTTGGCTTCGGCAACATTGCCGACATTATCCAGCACGCGAATCAAAACGTAGTAGCGGCCCGTTGGGAAACTGTCAGAAAGCGGCAGCGTTTCTGTAGTGCCAGCCGGAGCAGGCCGGTGTGTCGTAAACCACTTTCGCGCGAAGCGAAAGTTCTCCGGCGTGATTGGCTGCGACAGGTAGCGGATGTCATAAAATGACGCGCGGCCCTGCTCACCGTCATCGCCGGTCGCCGTCCACGTCAACATGGGTCCGCTCTGGCCGGTAATGACGCGCATGTCGGTGATCGGCGCCGGTGGAACCTCGTCCACTTCAAAGACGCGAGCCGCGTTGACGCGACCTTCTGATAGGACTTTGCCTTTTAACGCAGCCACCGGGTCCACATTGCCGATGATCCGGCCACGCACTTGCAGCGGCGTGCTCGCAGGAAATCGGCTGTAGATCAGCGCCGCGATACCAGAAACAATCGGCGCAGAAAACGATGTGCCGTACTGGCTAGTTGAGGTATTGCCCGGCATAATGGCGCGGATGGCGTCGCCCGGCGCTGCCACGCCCACGCTGAGTCCATAGTTCGAGTAGCTAGACAGCCGATCACTGGCATTAGTCGCCGCCACACCGAGCACATTGTCGGTTTCCGTCTCGAATCCGGACGGATAGTGCTGCTCAACATCGTTGTCGCTCGCCTCATTGCCGGCTGAGGCGACGCATAGGATTTTTGCTGCGCCGGCCGCTTGAATCGCTCGCAAGACGCCGCTGCTGCGGCCTGCGCCGCCAAAGCTCATGTTGATCACGCGCACGCCCTGCGTGGACATCAAGGTGGCATAATTGATGGCGCGAATCTCGGCGCTGGTGGAAAAGTATCCGTCAGCCGTGCAACAGGCGCGAAGCGGCAAGATGGGCGAGGCCCAACTGACGCCGGCCACATGCCGCTGATTATTGGTCGCTGCGGCAATCACGCCGCTGACCGGCGTTCCATGTACGCTACTTTCCTCAAGCGGATTGTTATCACCGCTGAAGAAATCCCAGCCGGAGACGTCATCAACGAATCCGTTACTGTCATCATCAATGCCGTTGCCGGGCACCTCTTGCAGATTGCGAAAGCGCTTCGTGTCCAGGTCTACATGTGGCGAGATGCCCGTGTCAATAACAGCAACGACGACGCCTGCGTCACCCGTAGTCACATCCCACGCTGCCGGCGCCTGGATGGTGGTCAAGTACCACTGCGAAGAAAACAACGGGTCGTTCGGACGGAGCGCCGGCGCATGCAGGTAATTCGGCTCGGCAAATTCGATCAGATCGGGGTACTGCTGCATTAACTCAGCCGCCAGTTGAGGAATGTCCATCGGCTTGGCCAATCGAACGACGGCCATGCGGTCTATCCCATACTCAGCGAAGATCGCGGCGATGTCGGCTGTGGTGGCCGGTTGCGTCTGTTGCTTATGGCGGGTCACATGGCGCGGCGGATTGGTGTGTGAGGGTAAAACCGGCGCTAACCGTTCGATCTGTATCACATCGGCTATTTGGTCAAGCGACACAAGCGCCGCATTCGTCAAATCAGCCGACCCAACTTTGCTCACGTTCCCCATCGGCAACGCGACATCGGGTCGGAAACCGATGATGATCTCATCGGGAATGTACGGAGCTTGTTGGCGCTCAGCGCGGATGGCAGGCA
>JANWZE010000124.1 GCA_025054955.1 Blastocatellia bacterium
GCCTGCGGCGGCTGAACCAGCGGATGGAACCGATGGCCCTGCGGGCCACGGCTCACCCGCCGCCCCGTTAGCTGGCCAGGAAAACAGCTGTTCACAACACACTAAACAGGAGGTGCAATATGGAAAAGGCGGAACTGAAGAGTTTCGGAAAGCCAGATGAGGTTCGAGAATTTCCAAAGGGCCGTCTGGAACTGATCAAGATCGGCGGAGCGACGGTGGGCCGCGCCATCTTCGAGCCGGGGTGGAGATGGGCGACCTCGGTCCAGCCCCTGGCGAACACCAAGAGCTGCGAAGCTCCACACTTTCAGTATCACGTGTCAGGAGTGCTGAAGATCCGAATGGATGACGGCGCCGAGTTTGAGTGCCGCCCGGGAGACGTCTCGCTCCTTCCATCGGGTCACGATGCGTGGGTCATCGGCGATGAACCTGCGGTCGTCGTGGACTTCCAGGGAATGATTGACTACGCGAAGACCCGGTAGAATGCAGATCAGTTTTCGTATATAGCGCATAGCACCCGCTAACAACCGGTTGCAGCGGACGGTCCGCTATGCGGCCCGCCGCTGAACCGGACCGTTCACCCGACCGCACGCGGTTGGGTGAACGGGGCGGCGGGTGAGCCGCGCTGGTTGCAGCCGCCTGCGGCGGCTGAACCAGCGGATGGAACCGATGGCCTTGCGGGCCACGGCTCACCCGCCGCCCCGTTCGGCGCAACTCTTGAAGCCACACAGCAGAATAGAATGGAGTGAAGAAAGATGGCGAGAGCCTTTAACGTTATTATCGAACGTGACTCTGAAGGTTACTATGTGGCCACTGTCCCTGAATTGCCTGGCTGTCATACACAAGCCAAATCGCTGGATACGTTGATGAAACGCATTCAAGAAGCGATTGAGTTATGCCTGGAAGTCGAAGGCGAAACAGTCTCGCCTCCAGAATTCATAGGCGTTCAACGTATCTTGGTTGAAGCATGACGAAACTGCCACGCATCAAAGGACAGGAACTCATTGCTGCGTTACGCAGGGCTGGTTTTGAAGTGATCCGTGTCAAAAGGAGTCATTACTTTTTACGGCATCCTGACGGGCGGTGTACAGTCGTTCCTACTTCATCGCGGAGAAACGATTGGCCCAGGATTGATGTCCAAGATTCTGCGCGACTGCGAGATGAGAAGTGATGAGTTGCTATAGTTTTGCATTTTTAAATGGCTCGGCGAGCCACAGCAAGAAAGGAGCCGGATGAATAACCCGACTGAGACAAGCCGGTTAAACGATCAGCCGAAACAGCTCCTGGGGGACAGTGGGCGAATTTGGCAAGTCCGCTCCAGCCGCGGAAGTGTGAAAAATCCGCCCGATCAGGAGCCGGCGCACCGCCCGACTGAGGTTGGTCAAGCTCAGGGGGGCGGTCGGGTGGTGACTCTGGAGCCAGTCGGCCGGGGGATGGTAAAGCAGCACCAGCCGCCACAGACAGAAGCTGATCAGGGCCAGGCCGACAAAGCGGGACAGGGCCAAGCCGCTGGTACATTGATAATCGCCCAACCCGAAGTGCTGCTTCAAATCGCGGATGGCCAGTTCCAGCGGGAAGCGCCGGGCATAGAGATGGATGATCTGTGGCGGCGACAAGGTCAAGTCGGTCGACAGCAGAATCAGCGGCTCGGCCACCATCTGGATGACCACCACCCGGACCTTCTGCGTCACGTCGGTGATCCACAGGTCGCGGGTCACCACCGGATGGGTCTGCGCCTGGCCCGAGACGGTGACCGTGACCAAGTCGGTGGGGAACGCCAGCAGCAAGTCGGCCAGCTTCCAGCGGCGGCCTTTCCGGGGTTTGGTCGGTTTGCGGGTGCGCTTCTTCGGGCCGGGCGGTGGCGGCCCTTCCGGTTCGGGATCGTCCCAGCCGACGGCATCCCGGCGCATGCGGGTGATGACGTGCACCGGCAACGAGAGCGTCCAGTTGAGGAACGGGGCCTTGCAGAAATAGGCGTCGGGCACCACCCGCAGTGGCACCCGACCCAGCATCTGGTGCAACTGGGCCAGCAGCGGACAGACCGCGTCCCAGAACGTCATGGCTCGAGCCACCCCCTGCGGATTGACAATGAAGCCCAATGGATGGCTCTGGCCGGGAATCAGATTGGCCAGCAGCGGCCAGCACAAGGACGTGTCCGTCCCGGCCACCAGCATCGCCCCCATCAAGCCGACCAACGCCCAATGATGCCCCACCAGATACGTCCCCTCGGGATTGCCGTTGTGATCGTGCCACGTCTGCACACCGGGCATCCGGCCTTTGACCTTGGCGATCAAGGTCGTATCGACCCAGGCCAGATAGGCACCTTCCATCAGCAGGTGCGGCCCCAGTCGCTGTTGGATCAGCCCCAGCACCCGGTCTCGAACCTGGTTCAGCTCCCACTGCGCCTGCGACAGGAACCGTTCCCAACTGCTGACATGCCGGTTGACAAAAAAGCAGACCCGCGCCACATTGGTGACGCATTTGCGCGTCTGGCCCAACAACATCATGGCCAACACGAATCCGCGAAAATACACAAAATGGTTGGCCGAAAAGACTGGAGCCAACTGCCCCAGATATGTGATAATCATGGCCGGAAAGAGTGTATCCATCGGTTCTCCTCCTTGTTATGTCAATCTCTTGAGGAGAACCTTGATACCTCTTTCCGGCCCTTCTTTCAACTGAAAACTTCATGGTTATCCTAAAAAAGTGCAAAAGTATAGTTTTGAAGAGCCTTTGATTTTGTAAATTGTGTGGCATACTTTGCTTGTCTGCGATTCGGACAGCAATTTTTGCGTCGCGTACACTCGCAAAAAAACTTAGACTTTTCAAACAGAAAATGGTTATTGGATTATCCGAGTGTTGTTTGTCTGCGATTTAATGTTTTCTCTTTTGCATTTTTCAAAATTTTTTTCATTCCTGTCATTAAAAATAATTCCCAATCGTCTTTATTAACTTATAATCGGAACACAACTTTAGGTACTCCTGGAGAACAAGCATGTCAAGTGACCTCGGAAGCTGGAATGAGCCAGTCGGCCGCGCGTCGTTGCATGGCCGCCCGGGCCTGAGGGTCCGGGTGGAGGTGGATGGGCCGCCAGATGTAGTCGCGGTAGGACCAGACGTGATCGGCCAAGCCGAGAGCCATGGCCGGGGCGCAGGGTCGCCCCGCCTGACGCAGGCGGCGGTGCGGCATCAGGAAGTTGTACAGGTCCACCAGCAGCCACAGCCGAGCCTGATGGCGCGACCAGCAGAGCAACAGACAGCGGCGGCGGCGCAACGGGGCACACAGGCCGCACACGGTGGCATACCACCGTTCTTGAAACGCGATTTGGATCTTGGTGCCCAAGCCCCGGCGAGCCAGTTCCTGGAAAAACCGGCGGGGACCGCCAAAGACCACGCGGGTCGTCACCTTGACCACCCGACCGGCCTGGTTGCGGACCTTGACCACCGGCCCATAAAACAGGTTCTCCGGGGCCACCAAGCGGGGCTTGGGATGGCGGCCTCGCGAGCCACGGCGGCGCCGACGGTAGACCCGCTCCAGGACGTGCAACAAGGCTGGCTTATACACTTTCCAGCCATCAGTCAAAAACAGCGGCACCGACTTGAGCCGGGCCACCACCTGAGCGATCAAGTGGGCGGCAGTCTCTGGACTGCGCGGGCCACAGACAACCCACAAGATGAACTGACTGCTCATAGCCAAGGCGCTGAAAATCCACGCCGCTCGGTGTCGCCTCAACTTCGAGTGCATCTCGTCCCGTTGCACCCCCGCCACCTCCACCTCTCGCACCACCTGCTCATGATGTTCTTGCGCTCGCGCCGCCGACACCCGCTGGAACCGACGCACCGTCTTCGGATCCACCTGACCAATATCGGCGGTCCCCTCATCACAACCCCCCCAGCGTTGGCATCTGAGCAACCGCTCCACCGTCTCTTCCGGCAGCTTGGTCTTGTCCATGAGCGTGCCGCGTCGTTCGGAAAACTCGGTTTTACACACTTGGCACTTCACCCACTCAAGGTCCTTGTGTTTCCCACTCCAAGCGCGATGTCTAATGTTGCCCTGACCCGGCTGGTTGAACAACCGACACATTGGATTGGGACAACCCAACCAGTTATACTGGTCAGGGGCTGGCTCAGGCATATTCATTATTTTGGTCCTCCTTCAACCAAAAGTCGGACCATAATGATGCCTGAGCTAGCCCAATTTCTTCATCTTATCCCATGTAATTTTCATCCAGGACTACCCAACTTTAAAAGCCCCAAAATTCATGCCGCGTGAACGCTTTAGCTCTTTGTTTGCAAACGAAGCGGAAAGTGAAATCATTCCGCAGGCTGAATTGCGGCTGGCGATGACCGAAACAACTAATCTCGAAGAACAAATCGAACAAATTTTTGAAGCCTTGCGGATGCCGGTTTATCAGTATTTATTGTCGGTTTTTGCCGAGCCTACCGAAGCCGAAGACCTCACGCAAGAGGCTTTTTTTCAGCTTTATAAAACATTGCTCAAAGGGCAAGAAATCAACAATGTCAGGTTCTGGATTTTCCGCGTCGCGCACAATTTGGCGGTTGACAAAAGAAAGCATCAGCAGTTTGTCTCGGCTTTGCGGGCTGATAATTGGGAAGAGGTCGAAAAAATTATTCCCGACGGTTCGCCGAATCCCGAACAGATTTTTCTGGAGCGTGAAAAATTTGAACGGATTTTCAACGGTTTGAAGCGGCTGACGTTGAATGAAAGACAATGTTTGTATTTGCGGGCGGAAGGTTTTCGTTACAAGGAAATTGCGGAAATTATGAAAGTCGGAGTGCCGACGGTGGGCGAATATTTGCGGCGCAGTATCAAGAAATTAGGGGGAAACGGCGGTGAATGAACGTCTCGGGAAAGTGAAATTTATCAACCATCATCTGACCGGAGAAACGATGTTGATGCTCGTTGACGGCGAGCTGTCTGTCAAAGAAGCCGCAACTGCCCGCGTGCATCTGGAAATCTGCTGGACGTGCCGCCGCGAGTTGGAAAAGATCGAGGAAACGATCTCGCTCTTTGTCGAGTTCAGAAAGAATATCCAGATCCCGCTGCAAACCCCGCCGCCGAAGAACTGGGGCGGATTCCGCCCGAAACTCCTGAAAATAAAGGAAAGCCTGAAGCCGCGAAGGCGTTGCTTCGATCTGTCTGACCTATCGCCCTTTCAGCTGCGCATGGGCATCGCTTCGATTGCCGCGATTTTGATTCTGGCGTTGTTCTGGCAGTTGATTTCGGTGCGATCGGTTTCGGCACGCGAGATTTTGGATAGAGGGGCCGCGCGGCAAAACGAAAAACTGAATGCGGTAAATCAACCGGTTGTCTATCAAAAATTAAAGGTTCGCGTTGAAAACTCGAGGACGCTTGACTGGGAAGTTTGGAACGATAAGGAAAATCGGCGTGCGAAGCAGGTTATCGGCGGAAGCATGCCGAAAGAAAGTGCCGACATTTTGCAGGAATTGAGTGAAATTCTGCAGAAAAACAAGATGAATCCGGTCAGCCCGCTGTCGCCCGAATCCTTCAGGGCGTGGCACGCTTCGCTGGAAAGTAAAACGGACGAAATTATCGAAGGCGATGACCTCACGCTCAAAACGATAAATCACAATCTGACTTTTGAAGGACAAATAAGCGAAGCAATTATCAAATTCCGGAAAGCCGATTTTCACCCGTTTGAGCAAATCCTGAAGGTGCGAACCGCAAGCGGCGAAAGGCAGTTTGAGATTGCCGAGGTGAATTTTGAGATAGTCGGGCTGCAAACGCTGAAACCGAACTTTTTTGAAGAAACGCCCGTTTCAAATGCAATTGTCAAAGTAACGAAAACCGAGCCTTCGCCCGAAGAGAACGAAACTCCCGAGTCGGGAGGAACCTCCGCAGCGTCGGCTGACACAAATGCGGAGAGACCTTCGCCCAAAAACGTCGAGTCGCCGAAGCAAATCGCAGATGCGAATTTGGAAGTCGAAGTTTTGCAAATCCTGAGTAACGCGAAGGCGGATCTGGGCGAAGATATTTCGGTCAAACGCGAGGGCGGCGCGCTCTACGTTCGCGGGCTTGTCGAAACCGCCGAACGCAAAAGCGAAATTTTGAATGCTTTGCAACGGGTGCGGCAAAATCCGGCGGTGAGAATCGAAATTCAAACCGTTGCCGAAGCTGTCGCCAAGAACAAAAATCAGACCAAGCCGTCAACGGTTGACAATCTGGAAACAAAAAATCTGGCGACTGCCGTGGAAAATGAGTTGGTGAGAAAGCTCGGCAGCGAAGCGGAAGCGAGACGCTTTGCCACGCGAACGGTCAATCGCTCAAACCAGGCAATGAGCCACGTTTACGCTCTTCGGCGATTGGTACGGCAATTTTCGCCCGCGGAAATCAAAAATCTTTCGCCGGAAGCAAGATCGAAGTGGCTTAATTTGATAACCTCGCACGCCCGAAATTTTGTTGCGGCAAACGCGGCACTTTACCAGGATTTGGACGGCGTGTTTGATGCTCCGACGGTTTCCGGGGCCGGCGGCGTGGAAATCAATAGTGCCGATGATTTGCCGCGGGCGATTGAAAGTTTGTTTGCAATCGCATCGGGCAGTGACCGTGTGATTCGCTCCGCGATGACCATTTCGGCAAGCGACACACAGTTTTCGGCTCTGAGGTCGGCTCAATTTTGGCAAGGGCTGAAAAATGCCGAAGCCTTAGCAAACAGAATTGCGGCACTGAAATAATTTGTTGATTTTGAATAAGGAAGGAAAAAGCAATGCTGAAGAGAATAATCAGAGTAGTTTCGTTGTCGGTTGTCTTAACCTCTGGCGTGCTCGGTCAAACCTCGACGGCAACCTTGAGCGGAACAGTTACGGACAACAACGATGCGGCAATCGTCGGTGCAACGGTTACGATTGTCAACACCGAAACCGGCATTAAAAGAACGGTCGTTACCAACGACAGCGGCGGTTTTACGATTCCGTTGCTGCAACCGAGCAGATATCTCCTGACGGTCGAGGCCGCGAACTTTGCTCCGTTTGAAGCGACTGATTTAGTGCTGAATACCAACGACAACCGCTTTCTCAACATCCGCTTGAAAGCGGGGCAAATCAAGGAAAGTATTACGGTCGAAGCCAGCACCGTCGAAGTTGACATGAGTCCGGCAGTAGCGACAACCGTTGACCAAAATTTGGTTGACCGCATTCCGCTTAACGGGCGAACGGTGCAGAATCTGGTTGCCCTGACGCCTGGAGCAGTTACTTTCCAGCCAAACGGCCAGACCAACGTTGGACAAATCAGCGTCAACGGTCTTCGCACGACGCAGAACTACATGACGATTGACGGCGTGAGTGCGAATCTGTATGTCGGAACCAGTCTGACCGGTGTCGGGCAGGCGAACGGAAACATCCCCGGCTTCAGCCAACTCGGAACGACGAGCAATCTGGTGTCGGTTGATGCCTTGCAGGAGTTCAAGGTGCAGACATCGAACTATTCGGCTGAATACGGCAGAACTCCCGGTGCGCAGATTCAAATGACGACCCGCTCCGGCACGAATAAATACCACGACACGCTCTTTGAATACTTCCGCAACGAAAAACTCGATGCCAACGACTGGTTCGCCAACGCCAACCGCCTGGCACGCTCGCCGCTCAGACATAACAATTTCGGCGGCACGTTTAGCGGTCCGCTTCCGTTGCCGAATTTCGGCGAAGGCGGTCTCGTCTTTAACAGCGGCAAAGACAGAACGTTCTTCTTCTTCAGCTATGAAGGCTTAAGGGTTCGTCTGCCGCAGGTGGCCGATACGACCGTGGTCTCAAATTTTGTCCGCAACAATGCCTTTCCGGCAATTCGTTTTTTGTTCTCGGCATTCCCACGACCGACAGGGCCGGACAATCCCGATCAGCTGACCGCACCTTTTGTGGCGGGTTATTCAAATCCGCAATCGCAGGACAGCACTTCCATCAGAATTGACCACAACATCACGAAACAAATCACACTTTTCGGACGATACAGCCAATCGCCTCAAGAGAGCGTTTCGCTGCTTCCCTCAACCAGCCTGGCAACTTCGCAGGAGGGCGACACACGCACGTTGACGATTGGTTTGAATGCGGCCTTCAGTTCGAACTTTACCAACGAATTCCGATTTAATTGGAGCCGAAACATTGCCATCAATCAGACGCAATTCCGATCGTTTCAGGGAACTACCCAGCCCGACAAAAGCCTCTGGATCTTCCCGCCTCTGACCTCGAACTCATTCGTCTCTTACGTGTTTCCCTCTGGCATCGTCCAGCAAAATCCCGCCGGACGCGGAGAACGCCGTCAGATCAACATTGCCAACACCTCAACCTGGGTTCTGGGCAGCCACATGATCAAATTCGGTGCTGACTATCGAACCTCCCCGGCACGACAGGAGTTGCCCGATTATTTGTTCAGCCCCAATTTTTTCAACCTTGCCTCCATTCTGAGCGGACAGGCATTTGTCGTTTATATCATTAACAATCCCCGCTTCACGGAGTTTTTGTGGAAGAGTTTTGGGTCGTTTATACAGGACACCTGGCGTGTAAGTAACCGTCTGACGCTCGATGTCGGACTTCGTTGGGAGGTGAATCCGCCGCCTGACCTGAATCCGGCGCGGCGTTTGGCGGTCCTTGATTTCGTCAACCCGATACGTTTCGCACCTGAGGGGACGAAGTTGTTTCCGACTGTTTGGAACGGATTTGCCCCCCGATTCGGCACGGCCTACCAAATGTTTTCCAAATCCGGCTGGGAAACTGTCGTCCGCGGCGGATACGGTTTGTTCTACGATCTCGCCAGCGGTTCGGCGGGTACGGTGACCGGTGCCTATTTTCCTTCAACGGCAAGCACATTCCTGGCGAACGTGCAGTTCCCGTTTGCCCCGAGCGTGTTGGTACCGCCTACGATCGTTACCACGCCGCCTTATCCGTTCGGGAATTTCCTGACGAAATATGATGACGGCTTCGTCCTGCCGAGAGTCCATCAATGGAATCTTTCAATAGAGCAAGGCTTAGGCAATGGACAGACCCTGAGTGTTTCATACGTCGGAAATGCCGGCCGCAGACTACTGCGCTTAGCCGCCATCGGCCCGATCATAAGAGCCTATCCGATTCCCTCGCCGGATTTCGCTCCCGGAACCACTTTCTTCATGATGTCAAACCGTGAAGGCAGGGCAGACAGCTCAGACTATAACGGGATGCAGGTGCAGTTCACTCGCCGGGGCAAAAATATAAGTGCTCTCGTCAACTACACCTGGTCGCATGCCATCGATACGAGCTCAAACCATACAAGTCAGACCTCAACACACTTCTCTGTTGATCCGCGACTTGATCGAGCGGATTCGCTGTTTGACCGCAGACACGCTTTGAGTGCGGCAATGACGTGGAATCTGCCTTCGGTGCCGAAAACTTTCAACCGCATTCTGCATGCCATCACCGCCGGCTGGGGGTTGGATGCGATATTTCAATTCCAAACGTCATATCCGCTGATAATCGGCTATCAGGATACAACGATCAACAATAACCTGAGCCAGGCCTTCCTCCGTCCGGACCGTGTGCCGGGACAGCCACTCTGGATACCCTCGAGCGGACCGAAGGGGAAGGTTCTGAATCCGGCGGCGTTCTCGATCCCGACAGGCCCGTCGAGACAGGGAACATTGCCCCGAAATTCCATCCGTGTCGATTCGCTGTGGCAGCCCGACATAGCGCTGAGCCGTACATTTGCGTTCGGCGAACGGGTTAGACTAAAACTGAAAGGCGAGGTATTCAACTTCGTCAATCATCCGATGTTTGCAGAGCCGAACAATATTTTGGGCAATAAGAATGCTTCCGGAATAACGTTGTCTCCGACATTCGGACAGTTTACCTCGATGCTTAACCGTACGCCGTCTGTAGAAGGCATTCAACTCAGCTCGATTTACGCTCCGGGCGGACCGCGTTCGATTCAATTGAGTTTCAGGTTGTCATTCTAGCGGCAGAGGGGCGGCTTCTGCCCGCTGTCTGAAAACTGAACGACGTTCGGCTTACGCGATTATTTTGAAGATCCTGATCGAGCTTTGCGTTCTTTGCAGCTTTGCAGGAGAAATATCACGCAAAGACGCAAAGAATGCTAAAGATGCGGGGAAGAAGTAGTAAATTTGAACACGCCGGAAAATTAAAGAAGTAGTTACTAAATTATCCCGATTGTCGTTTCGCGTAATCGGCGGCAATGGGGTTTTATACAACCGAATCATCGGAATTCAGCGTTATCCAACGCCGTCACAATCAGCGTTATTCAAAAACCAATCGCAATCTTATTGTTTCTCAGTCTTTTGCTGCCAAATCTGGCATTCGTCGGCTTTGCCCAGACCGTCAAACTATCTGAAGGCATTACGAAGGGAAATTCCATCGAGGGCATCAACGAATACCGTTTGCCAAACGGTTTGCAGGTTCTACTTTTGCCCGACCAGTCAAGCCAAAACGTGACGGTGAATATCGTCTATCGCGTCGGTTCACGGCACGAAGGCAACGGCGAAACGGGCATGGCCCATCTTCTCGAGCATCTGCTTTTCAAGGGAACGCCGAAATATGAAAACATTCCGAACGAGCTGTCAAAACGAGGAATGTCGTCAAACGCAACTACTTCGTTCGACCGCACGAATTATTTTGCGACC
The DNA here is from genome assembly GCA_025054955.1 of Blastocatellia bacterium. Classification (NCBI taxonomy): domain Bacteria; kingdom Pseudomonadati; phylum Acidobacteriota; class Blastocatellia; species Blastocatellia bacterium. The sequence goes on from JANWZE010000124.1 coordinate 10,638, forward strand.
TTTGCTCCGACGGGTGACAACCTCGAATTTTATCTCGACCTCGAAGCCGACCGGATGCTGAATTCCTACGTTGCAAAAAAAGACCTCGATTCGGAGATGACCGTCGTCCGCAACGAAATGGAAAGCGGCGAGAACAATCCGTTGCGAATTCTACTGCAAAGATTATTTGCGACGGCTTACGAATGGCACAATTACGGGAAGTCAACCATCGGGGCGAGGTCTGATGTCGAAAATGTCAGGATCGAAAATCTGCAAGCCTTCTACCGCAAGTTTTATCAGCCTGACAATGCAACTCTAATCATCGGCGGGAGGGTTGACGAAGCGAAAACGCTGCAACTCATCAAGGACAAATTCGGCGTTTTGCCGAAACCGACGCGGAAGCTTGAACCGACCTGGACGGCTGACCCACCGCAGGACGGCGAGCGAAAGGTAATTATCCGCCGCGTTGGAGGCGAACAACTCATTTTCGTCCGCGAGATCGGGGTTGCGTACGCGAAGGCCGGGAGCCCTCTCCAGGCCCTAGCCAACCTGGACCCTCCGGTACCGGTGTTGCATTTGTATGCTCAGCCAGACGATCCGGGAATCTCGCTGCACAGCGGTCGTTCAGCGCCACCCATCTGTGGTTCCACGTGTCGAAGCTAGAAGCGCGTAGCCACTTCCCGATGTATGAAGTGCCGGACGAGATGACGGTGGCTATTGAGAGATTTGTAGCGTGATTCATGTTATCAGCGCCTAACAACAGCATGCAGCGGACGGCGCTTTGCGCCACTCCGCTGCGCAGGTGAAGCGCCACCCGTTAGGCATCAATGCCCATAACAAAGGTACTCATGAAAACTAGCTTTCCTGTTCTCATCTGCGTAGGCTATCTAATCGCATTTGCGGTGTCCTTTAATCCCGCTTCAACGCCGACACACCGATGGATCGTTCAACCGACTGCCAGTCTTTCGACACCTCGCGCAGCACATAAGGTTACGGCTATTTCTTCGGATGCTGTTCTGGTGACCGGCGGATGCAGCGGCCCCGGGTGTACCCGGGTTGAACGCTCTGCCGAGCTGCTCTATTTCAACAAGGGGAGTTCGGTAGCAACACAACTGATGCGCCTGCCGCGGGTGTCTCACGTTGCTGCACCGTTGAAGGGCGGCAGAGTTTTGGTTGCCGGAGGATGGACTGGAGATTCCACAACCGCTTCCGCCGAGATATTTGATCCACGGACACGCTCGTTCCTGCCTACGAAGCCGATGGCGACACCGAGAATGGACGCAACGGCGACATCTCTGTTGAATGGATCGGTGTTGATTGCTGGTGGTGCAACGAGCACCAATCATCCTGTGCGTGAAGCAGAGGTCTTTGACCCAGAGAAAGGCCAGTTCGTACCAGTAGGACACATGCATGAGGCGAGAGCACATCATGCCGCAGTTCGCTTGAATGACGGACGCGTCTTGGTCATTGGTGGTCTGCGTGGGCGCAATCAGGCGACCGCTTCCGTCGAGATCTTCGACCCAGCCACAAGGAGATTTGCCATGACGGGATCACTGCGTCAGGCAAGATGCAAGCATGGCGCGGTGCTACTCAAGGATGGGCGGGTAATGGTGATCGGAGGATCAAGCGATTGTGACGAGCAGCGTCGCATTACAGAGACGGAGATATTTGATCCACAGACGGGACGATTTTCATCAGGACCCGCGCTGTTGACGCCGCGGTACAAGATAGTTGATGCATTGACCATTCTGCCTTCCGGGCATGTGGTTGTTGCAGGAGATGCTCACGATGTCGAGGTGTGGACACCAGGCACGTCAACCTTTGCTCGGGCAAGCGGAAGTATTGGGGATCGCCTTGCCTTCAGTTCGGCGGTTCTTTTGCCAAACGCGACAGTTCTCGTCATTGGCGGCTACGACAACGACATTCGGCCGACCGCACGGGCGTGGCTGGTCAGTCGCATAAGGTCTACTGACAATCGGAACTGATGGCTAACAATTCGTTCAAGCCGCCGCCGCTTCGCGGCTCACCCGCCGCCCCGTTAGCCTGCGTCTCATAGTTCGAATGGTGTGTTGATGGAGAATAAGAGAGTATGAGTACAATCACAATCACCTTATCCAAAGACCAATCGCAGCAATTGCAAGAAATCGCTTTGCGTTTTCAGGTTGCTCCTGAAGAGTTGGTACGAGCCAGCATTGAAGAGTTGCTCGCTCGTCCTCAAGAAGATTTCCAAAAGGCATTGGAGTATGTGCTGCGGAAGAATGCTGAACCTTACCGACGGTTAGCATAATGCGCTATCTGACCCTCAGCGAGATTCTCGAAATCCATCGTCGCGTGATGCAACAATCAGGCGGCATAGGGGGCATTCGGGATTTAGGAGCTTTGGAGTCGGCGATAGCGCAACCACGCATGACTTTTGGAGGTGAAGAGCTTGACCCGACGATTGTCGAAAAGACAGCGGCGCTCGGTTTCCCTCTCATTCAAAACCGCCTCGGCTTTCCAACACTGCGGCGCTGGTTCTGGAGGGTTTTGAGTGAAAAGGGTTTTTCACAGCCGCGTTGGAGCTGGGGCGCTCACGCGAGAGCGTTGAGAGGCTGCTCGCGGTCGGTGGTCTGCGCCTAACATGAGGCGTTGATCGCTGAAAGCTAGCAACTCGACGTGAAACATGCTATGCTGGAGAACGAAAAGAGGCTCGTATGGAAGCACAAATAAACCAGGCTCAGCTTAAAGAACTGCTCAAAGCTGCCATCGTTGAAGTCCTCGAAGAACGACGCGACTTGATCAGCGACCTCATCGAAGAGGTGTTGGAGGATGTGGCGCTGGCCCGCGCCATTGAAGAAGGCGAAAGCACTGGCATCGTGAGTCGGGATGAGGTCTTTAAACTTCTCGAGGGGCAAGAGTGAAAGCCCAATTCAAAGCCAGTTTTGCAAGAGACTTGCAGAGTATCAGAGAGAAGGCTACGTTAAAGCGCATCCAGGAAGCTATTGAGCAGGTGGAGCAAGCCCGGAGCCTGCAGGAGATTACGAATCTGAAGAAACTAAAGGGAGGGGGAAACTACTATCGTATCAGAATTGGAGAATATCGAATCGGAATCATCGTTGAGGGTGACGCGATCACATTCGTGCGATGCCTTCATAGAAAAGAAATCTATAGGTATTTCCCGTAAGCCGCCTAACACCGGGATGGAGCCGACTCGCTGCCGCTTGCGGTTCACTCCTATCGTTCACCCGACCGCCGGCGGTCGGGTGAACGGGGCGGCGGGTGAGCCGCGCTGGTTGCAGCCGCCTGCGGCGGCTGAACCAGCGGATGGAACCGATGGCCCTGCGGGCTACGGCTCACCCGCCGCCCCGTTAGGCCGGTAAGCATTGCGAAAGTGATTTCTACGGGAGAGCCGCTAATTGTACTCTCTGCCAAAGTGATGATCGCTAAACCGGTCGCGACGGGCACACGCATTACGGTTGAACTCACTCTGGGAAAACTGGCGGCAGGGGAAATCATCGAACGCATTCTTGATGCTCATCCGCGACTAATGTGCGAAGCAGTGCTAACAGCGATTACCTTTGTTGAAGAAGCCTCGTGCCAACGGTCTCAACAAAGGCCATGTTTGATGAAGCAGCATGGCGAGCAACAGCAGAACGTTCCAGGCAAGCAGTCTCCGATTTTCTGATGGCATTTGGGATTCCTCACGTTACGCTCATTTCTGCTGAGCCGCGCAAGCGGGGCATGACAACGTTGCTAGACGTGCAACGTCTGGCCGCTCACGCAGCAAACGTCGCGCATTGAAGATGCGCCAAGCCTGGGCGTGTTTGCAAACGCATGGCTGTGTGGTTGATGATTCATCAGGTTGTGGCGCACTTGGACAACCCGGCTTCGCGCAACCAAATGAGACGCGTATAGCACGAGCGAGCGTCTCACAGCATGCTCACAGCAGCTAAGTAGGTGGACAAAAGTTCTGGGACATTTTGGGGGAAGTTTTAGAGTGCGGTGACGTTTCACCGCTTTCCGGCCAAGGCGGCGACACGTCGCAGCACTCCAAAAACGGCACGAACTTTTGTCACGTTACTTTGCATCATGCCACGACTTTCAGCGTCACGGCCAAGCCATCGCCCGATCATTTCGGCGCCATGCGCAATGCGCCATCCAGACGGATCACTTCGCCGTTGAGCATTTCATTCTCGATGATGTGTTTGACCAATGCGGCATATTCCGCTGGGCGGCCCAGGCGTGGCGGAAATGGCACTTGCTGAGCGAGCGACTCGCGGGCCGGTTCCGGCAAGCCAGCGAGCAACGGTGTATCGAAAATGCCCGGCGCGATTGTCACGACGCGAATTCCTATTCGCGCCAGGTCACGCGCCACCGGCAGCGTCATGCCGACAATGCCGCCTTTGGAGGCTGAGTACGCAGCCTGCCCG
>JANWZE010000125.1 GCA_025054955.1 Blastocatellia bacterium
CGTTCGTGGCGTGCGCTGGGCATAAGGGTGATTCCTCGGAAAACGTCCAAGCTCAGCGTGCGCCGGAGGCGCAAACAGCAGGTCGCCAGACGTGCAACGTCTGGAACAGCCGATCGAACCAGAGTGGCGCGTTGGAGACGCCCCCAGACGTGCACGTTTGTGGCCAGCGACCAAACAGCATGAACGGGCCGATGGAAGAATGAGGTGGCACCCCTTCAGCGCGAAGGAGTGGAGGTGACGCCCTTCCAGACGTTGCACGTCTGGCTACCCGCTGGTGCGCGGCTGCCGCCGCCACTGCTGCTTCCGCAGCTTGCTCGGTTCAAGACACCAAACTTCAGCGGGCACCCACACAGCGCCGCTCCTGCAAACGTGCATCGTCGCAACAGAGAAACAGCACACGTCAGCGGGCGGCCACACGATGACGCTGCTACAGGCCTGCGCTGTTGCGACACGAAAACGCGAAACGTCAGCGGGCGCCCGCACAGCGAGGGCCATCCCAAGAAAATGGTCTTCTTCTCCACATGCCAGACCGATGCCTCAACCGGTTGCTCGTTTTCTTGACACTGCCTATCTCGGTTTGTTAGATTGCCTTCTCAAAATTTCTGACGAAGTGATCTCATCGCCAGGCCATACATGAAGAAAGCGGATTGGATTTTTGCGGCCGGCACGCTGGCTGTTATTCTGTTCTTCATCTGGTTGTCGTCAACCGGATCAAAGCCAACGCCGCTGTCGGCATCGCCGCAGCATCGGGCTGCTAAGACGCGCCAGGATTGTCTGAATTGTCACCACCCGGAAACGGCCGTGGCGCTCAAGCCGATCCCCAAGCAGCATCCGCAAGCCTGGAAAGATGAGCGTTTTCAGTGCACGGTCTGCCACTTGCAGCCACGGTGACATTCCGCTCTGATCAATGGAGGAGGTTTATGGCCAAAGCAAAAGCTGCATTTACAACACAACCGCAACGCTATCTGAATTACATCAACGGCCGATGGGTGCCCTCGGTCACCGGCGAATTTTTTGAGAATCGCAATCCAGCCGACACACGCGACCTCATCGGCCTCTTTGCCAACAGCAACCATGAAGATGTCAACCGCGCGGTGGAGGCCGCACAAGAAGCTTATCAATCATGGCGGCTGGTACCGGCGCCGAAGCGCGGCGAACTGCTCTACAAACTCGCCCAACTACTGGTTGAAAACAAAGAGGCGTATGCACGCGATATGACGCGCGAAATGGGCAAGATTCTCAAAGAGACGCGCGGCGATGTACAAGAAGCGATTGACATCACCTACTTCACCGCCGGCGAAGGCCGTCGTCTCTATGGACAAACGACGCCCTCGGAGTTACGCAACAAATTTGCCATGTCAATCCGTCAGCCCCTGGGCGTCTGCGCGATCATCACGCCGTGGAATTTTCCGATGGCCATCCCTTCTTGGAAAATGATTCCGGCTCTGCTGTGCGGCAACACCGTAGTGATGAAGCCGGCCACCTATACACCGCTCTCCATGTTGAACCTCGTCAAGGCGTGCGAGCAGGTGGGCATTCCGCCCGGCGTCGTCAATCTGGTCACGGGGTCTGGCTCGCAGGTCGGCACGCCGCTGATGACGCATCCGGATGTCAAGTTGGTTTCATTCACCGGCTCAACCGAAATTGGGCGGCAAGTCTCACAAGCCTGCGCGCCGTCATTCAAACGCTGCAACCTGGAGATGGGCGGGAAAAATCCTATCCTCATCATGGAAGATGCCAATCTGGAATTAGCCGTGGATGGCGCCATCTGGGGCGGCTTCGGCACCACCGGACAACGCTGTACGGCGGCCAGCCGCATCATTGTGCACAAGAAAGTCTATAAGAAATTCCTCGCCATGTTCGTCGAGCGAGCGCGGTCGCTGCGTGTTGGCAACGGGCTGGATGAACGCACTGACATGGGACCGGCGGTCAGCGAAGATCAACTGGAAACAGACTTGCGATATATCGAGATCGGCCGCACGCAAGACAAAGCCAAACTCGTGTGCGGCGGCCATCGCTTGACCAAAGGCGCGTATGCGCACGGGTACTTCATCGAGCCGACCATCTTCGCCGATGTCCATCCCCAGATGCGGATTGCTCAGGAAGAAATCTTCGGGCCGGTTGTCTCGGTCATTCCATGCCAATCACTGGAGGAAGCGATTGAAATCGGCAACGGCGTCCGATACGGCTTGTCGGCGGCCATCTACACGCAGGATGTGAACAAAGCGTTTCGCGCCATGCGCGACATGGACACAGGCATCTTTTACGTCAACGCGCCGACCATCGGCGCGGAAACACATCTGCCGTTTGGCGGCACCAAGGAGACGGGCAACGGGCATCGTGAAGCTGGAGTGCAGGCTCTTGATCTCTTCTCCGAGTGGAAGGCCGTTTATATTGACTACAGTGGCACATTGCAGCGAGCACAAATTGACACCTGAAGACCCCGCGCTTCGGGCCTCAGAGTCAGCGTGCCCGAAGCCTGATGCCCGATTGCTGCTGCCTGATCGCTGATGAGGAGGCGAGCATGATTATTGGCGTAGCCAAAGAAATCAAGGATAACGAATATCGGGTCGGTTTGGTGCCGGCTGGCGTCAAGGCGTTGAAAGACGAAGGACACACGGTGCTGGTTGAGTATCAAGCTGGCCTGGGTAGTGGGATTGCCGACGAAGAATACGTTGGCGCCGGCGCTGAGATTGTCCCGACAGCCGATGAGCTGTGGGCGCGAGCGGACATGATCATCAAGGTGAAAGAGCCGATTGAGCCGGAATACGCGCGCATGCGTCCGGGACAACTGCTGTTTACTTATCTGCATCTGGCGCCGGCGCCCGTCCTGACGCAAATGCTGCTCGATAAAAAAGTGACGGGCATCGCCTATGAGACGATCACCAACGCGCAAGGCTTCTTGCCGTTGCTGACGCCGATGAGCGAGGTGGCCGGTCGCATGTCGGTGCAAGTCGGGGCTACCTACCTGGAACGGCCCAACGGTGGACGTGGCGTGATGCTCGGCGGCGTGCCGGGCGTGTTGCCGGCGAAAGTCGTCATTCTCGGCGGCGGCGTCGTCGGCTCAAACGCTGCCAAAATCGCCGTCGGCATGGGCGCGCAAGTGACCATCATTGACAAAAACCTCGATCAACTGCGTTACCTGGACGACATCTTTGGCAGTCAGATTCGCACGCTGGTATCAAATTCCTACAACATCTGGCAGGCGATCGAGAATGCTGACCTGGTCATTGGCGCGGTGCTGATTCCGGGCGCCTCGGCGCCCAAATTGATCACGCGAGAAATGCTGCCCACCATGCACAAAGGCGCCGTGATTGTTGATGTCGCCGTGGATCAAGGCGGCTGCGTCGAGACTTCTCACCCGACAACGCACAGTCAACCGACGTTCGTCGTTGATGATGTGGTGCACTATTGTGTGGCCAACATGCCCGGCGCTGTCCCGCGCACTTCGACGTTCGCCTTGACCAATGCCACGTTGCCGTATGCGTTGAAGTTGGCCTCGTTGGGTTTTGAGAAAGCGATTCGCTCGGACCCCGGCCTCAAACTCGGCGTCAATACGTACCAAGGCCACGTGACGCATGCAGCCGTCGCTGAATCGCAGAATCGGCCGTACGTGCCGCTTGACGAATTGCTCTGAAGCGATTCCGATGAGCAAGCCACGGCGGCCAAGCAACGCTGACCGGTCTGCGCCGGTCACGGACTGCTGACCACACAATGGACGATCTCGTTTTAGCCAATATCAAACATCGTCCGGGACGCACCAGCATCAGCGTGCTGGGCGTGGCGCTCGGAGTTTGCTTGACCATGCTGACGCTCGGCTTGGTCCATGGCATGATCCGCGCCCGCGCCGAACGTGAGGCCAATATCGGCGCGGAGATCATGGTGGTTGACGGCGAAGCGGGCGGCGTTGATTCATGGGCGTCATTGCGTCTGCCGGTACGAGAGGCCGAGCAGTTGCGGCAAATTGAAGGGGTCAAAGCCGTCGTGCCGGTCGGCCAGTATTTCATCACTTCGACCACGGGCATCGGCATCCGCTCGGTCGAAGGCATCCCCATCGAGCAGTATCGCGCGGTCAGCCATATTCAAATCATTGAAGGACGTTTTCTGCGCGGCGGCGACGAAGCCATCGTGGATACAGATTACGCAAAGAAACAGAACGCCCCGGTCGGCGCTCAGATTGAGTTGTTTGGCCGGCCGTTTCGTGTGGTCGGCATCTACACGCCAGAGAGCGGCCCTCGCATCAAGATTCCCCTTGATGTGATGCAACAAGCATCAGGCAGCGTGGATCAATGCTCGACGTTTCTCATTCGCGTGCATCAGCCGGCGGAACAAGAACTGGTCGCGCAACGCATACAAGAACATTTCGGGACACGGCCACGTCGCATTATTCTGACGCGTGACTTGCCAGCCATTTACGCTCAGGCCTCGCCGGCGATCAATACGTTCTTGGATGTTGTCATCGGATTGGAAGCGGTGATCGGCATGCTGGTCATCCTGCTGACGATGTATACGAGCATTAAAGAACGAACTCGTGAAATCGGCATTCTCAAGAGTCTGGGCGCTTCCAAGCGGTTCATCGCCGCAGTGATCGAAAAAGAGGCATTCGTGATCAGTCTAATCGGCGTGCTCGTCGGACTGATCGTTTCCTATGCGGTGGGAATTGGGTTGCGAACCGCGATGGATATGGCGGTTGATTTTAGACCGCGCTGGTTGCTGCTGGCTGGCCTGGTTGGCTTGGCCAGCGGGTTGATCGGCGCGCTCTATCCAGCCCTGCTGGCCGCCAAACAAGACCCCGTCGAAGCGCTCAGTTATGAATAACCAACGGAACCAAGATCGAAGTTCGCACAAGCAATATCCTATGAAAAGTCATACATCCCATTTCCAGCGAGTCCGAGCAACGATGAACAAAATCACAATGACAAGTCGTCTCTCAAAGATCATTCGCTCGTATGGCAGAGCCCAAGCCATCTGTGCTGTGATTGTCATCGCATTGACACTCCTGCTCGGCGCAGCGCGAAGCCAAACGCCGGAGCCACCCAAGCGGGTCAAGACAAGTGTGCTGCTTTCGGTGGATCAGGCGCATCCGGGCAGCTCATTTCAAGCAGCCGTCATTGCTGAGCTGGAGAAGCCCTGGCATATCAATGCGCACAAGCCGACGTTGGATTTCTTAATTCCGACAGAGTTGACATTGGAACCGCTCGATGGTTTCACCATCGGGCCGGTGCAGTATCCGGCTGCCAAGCGGATGAAGTTTGAGTTCGCTGACGAGCCGCTGGATGTGTATGAGGGGCGGGTCATCATGCGTGTGCCGCTCACGGTAGCGCGTGATGTCGCGCCTGGCGAGAAACTGATCAAAGGCAAACTCCAATATCAAGCCTGTAATGATGAAGTCTGCGAAGCGCCTGTCACGTTGGACGTGGTCATTCCTGTTCGTGTGGTCAGCGCCGATAAACCAAGCCGACAGATCAACGCGACGATTTTCAGCTCGACGGGCACGATGATCCCGCCGCAACAGCCGCCGACACCAACCCCGCCAACTGCAACGGGCGGGCAACAAGACCCATCGTCCGGCCAACGCGTCGAGCAGCCGCCGACGCCTCCAAGCGCCGATGAGCAGGGCGAGATCGGACAATTGCTCCAACAGAAAGGCCTGTTCTTGACGCTGCTCTTCATCTTCGTGCTCGGTTTGGGATTGAACCTGACGCCGTGCGTCTACCCGATGATCCCCATCACCATCGGCTTCTTCACCAATCAAAGCGAAGGTCGGACGGCGCGCGTCCTGGCGCTTGGCTTGATGTATCTGCTGGGCATTGCCGTGACCTACTCCGGCTTGGGCGTGGCGGCAGCGCTCACTGGACAGATGTTTGGCGCTCTGTTGCAGAACCAGTGGGTGCTGATTGTCATTGCTGGTGTCATGGTGATGTTGGCGCTCAGCCTCTTTGGGGTCTACCAAATTCGGCCGCCTAGCTTCCTCATGCACAAAGTCTCGGGTCAATCGGGCGCCGGCATGCTTGGCGCGCTGAGCATGGGCTTGCTGGTCGGTGTTGTGGCCGCGCCCTGCGTCGGCCCGGTCACGCTGGGGTTGCTCACCTACGTGAGCGTGACCGGCAGTCCGTGGCTCGGCTTCATCATGTTTTTCACGCTTTCATTGGGACTGGGCGCGCCGTATGTGGTGTTAGGCTTTTTCTCCGGCGGGTTGAGAAAATTACCCCGGTCTGGTGTGTGGATGATTTGGGTGGAACGGATGCTTGGTTGCGCCATGATCGGCATGGCACTCTATTTCCTTGCGCCGCTGCTGCCCGACCGGCTGGTGCCCTGGTTGGCATTGGCGCTGGCTGTCGCCAGTGGCATCTATCTAGGCTGGCTGGAGACCAGCCGTGGCGGCTCCACGTTTAGCTGGATCAAAAAAGCCGTTGGCGTGGCTGCGATTGCCATAGGAATTTGGTTCGTGGTGCCGAAGACGCCGGCCAAGGAGGCGATCTTATGGCAGCCATATACGCCGACGCTGCTGGAGCAAGTCCGCCAACAAGGTCGGCCGGCGATTCTGGATTTCACCGCTGAGTGGTGCATTCCTTGTAAAGAACTCGACCGGTTCACCTTCAGCGATGCCCGCGTCATTCAAGCAACCAAATCGTTCGTCATGGTCAAAGTGGACCTGACCAAAACTGGTTCACCCGAAGTGGAGCAGTTACGCAAGCAATTTGGCATTACCGGCGTGCCGACCATTCTGTTTTTTGACGAGCAGGGCCGTGAAGTCAAAGAGGCGCGGGTGGTCGGCTTTATTAAAGCAGGCGACTTCCTCGAGCGCATCAAGCGGGTGGAGCCGATCAGCTAAGGCCACCTCAGCGCGGCCTGTATGATGGCCTCGTTGGCCTTCCCGGGATGAGCACAAACTCCGCCGCTGGCGGCCTCCTGCCGGTTCACCGCTAGACAGACCCAAGCGCAAGGTGATAGGTTTGTAGCCGCTTCGGATGAGACAGGCCGGGGTGGCGAAACTGGTATACGCATGGGACTTAAAATCCCAGGGTCCGAAAGGACCGTGTGGGTTCGAATCCCATCCCCGGCACCATCCTTCGCCGCGAGCAATAGGCCACCCCTGAACCGACTCACTTGATCCTAACAAGACACAGCCTCCTGCCGGGGTTTCTCATGAGGATGGAAACGAGTGAGGCCCGAGTGAGGCCTTCTTTTTGAGCAGCGCGTCAAGTGCCCATCGCCCTGCCGGAGTTTCTCGTGAGAACGTAAACGAGTCAGGAGAGGAATCTGCCTCGGCGCTT
>JANWZE010000126.1 GCA_025054955.1 Blastocatellia bacterium
TCATCAGCGAATTTCATTTATCCATTGGTAGAGCTAAGTGTTGCCACTTCTCTGATCAACTCGCTCCCACATGGCACACTGATTGCTCTGTCTTGAGACGTTCGCTTGATCTTTGAATTTTTGAATTCACGAAATCCGGCCTATCATGGCATCCGGAGTGGGATGCCAACTAAGGGTGAGGACAACGAGACCTTTGGTGGAGAACGTTTTCTGTAATTTTCGCCCTGGCTAAATTTTTCTTGATTGAGGAGAGATTTATGAAATGGAGAAATCTCAATAAGTTCTCGATTGTCGTTTTTTGCTTCTTTTTGTTGACGAGTAACTGGTCGGTCGGCAGCATGTTCTCCGATGAGATGCCGGGAGGAAACTGGACGCTTTCCTCCCACCCGCTTTGGAGTGCGGCAGAACCGGTGAATGTTGTTAGCGTAACCACTCACCTCAAGAGGCTAACGGTAACCAGCGTCGGCGTGAGAAATGGAAACAATAAGAGGATTTCTAGTGTTAGCTTCAAGTGGTTTATTGTTCGCATAAGCGCGGGACAATCGGGACAAGAAGAGTACAACGTCAAGGCTTGGGGGGAGACCCCTACTATAGGCATTTCCGGTGGGATCGCACCCGGCACAACAGCCGAGGTGGCGTTCCCCTTTGTGAGTTTCATAGATCAGGCACCAGCTTTCTGGGAGCAGCAGGCACATACTCTCTCAGGGGAATACCGAATCTATGTTGGTGTGAACGAAATCCGCTACGAGGATAGCACCGTGGAGTTCGCATTGCTCTGGCCATTCCCTCCCATACTGATTTGGCCATGTCCTGGCTGCGCTATGCAGAAGTGTGAACTTAACAGGTTTGCAAATGCCTACCGTTGTGTCGGGAGCGGTGCCTGCGAGTTTTGTACGAACAATAATACTTCGTGCACCACGACACTTTGCAGAGCACCGGGTGGCGACGGTTGAACAACAACACTCCAACGGCTAGGCTTCCGGGCTGTTTCAAACTAGCTCGTTCTGCCAAGACGGCCCAAGAGCAACACAAGTGATTGTTGCAGCTCTTCGGCGGCGTAGAGTGGCGATATGCTTAACGCTTCGATTTTTCCAATAGCCCTGCTCTTCTCTCCATCTCTGCTTGACGATTGAGAAATGAGTTTCCTAAATTTGCAGCTACGGACAGAAATCGGTTAGAGTAGAGTCAAATGAAAACGCGGCATGAAATCTCACTGATCCTACTCCTTTCATTGTTCGTCCCGCCCTTCCCAGTCAGGTCCGGAGCTATCCAACGGGAAGAGGCTGCAAAAGTAGATATTGCTTTGAAAGCAGCACTCGGCGAGCAGGATGTTGCCAGAAGAATCACTTTGCTTCGAGAATTTATTGACCGGTTCCGAGCCGCCGAACCATACAAACGCCGGATCGCTTGGGAATGGTTGCTCGACGCCTATGTTGAGCTTGCGACACGCCAGAACGAAGAGGGCAACTATACAAAGGCATTGCTAACCGCTCATCAAGTGCTTCAGGATGGTGACCGGCTCAGCACTGGTGACACCCTCGATGTTACACCGTTCGCCAACGACAAAGAGAGCCTGGTTCCAAGAATCGCCCGAGCGCGCTTTGAAGCAGGCAAAGCGCTGGCCGGCCTGAAGCAGTATCAAGAAGCCGAAACGGAACTGCTGCGTGCGGAGCATCTGATGAGTTGGATGAATGACGATTTTTATCTTCGATTGGCTGAGGTGGCTCAACATCTGGATAAGGAACGGGCCTTGAGCTATTACCTGAAGGCATTGGTTGCTCGCCCAGCAAAAGTCGAAGAAGTGGTCCGCCGTTTGAAGGAATTTTATGTGAAAGTAAAAGGCACTGAGCAAGGGTTGGCCAATCTGATTTCGCGGACCGTCGAGGAGGATCGAGTGCAGCGGCGAGGGGCGGTTTTGAGTCAGAAGATGACCGGTCCCCAAGCTCCTGACTTTGAGCTGACAGCATTGGATGGCCCGGCAATCAAGCTCTCATTATTGCGTGGAAAAGTTGTCGTGCTTCACTTTTGGGCCACCTGGTGCGCTCCATGCATTTGGGAATTACCACAGATCGAGAAGCTGCATCGGCAGCTTCAAACAAACCGAGAGGTGGTACTGCTGACCATCAGTGTTGATCAGAGTGATTCTACCCTTAAGGAGTTCCTCTCGAAGCATGGCTACACATTTGCTGTTCTCCGAGACAAAGAGAGCGCAGTGAAGAAAGCTTATGGTCTGGATGCAATCCCGGCCATTCTGTTCATTGATCGCGCTGGCCGCGTTCGCTTTGAAGTCGTTGGTTCTCGACCGCACGACCGCTTTTTCCTAGAAGAACTCAACTGGAGAATTGAGGATTTGCTCACTGAGAGAAATAGCTGAGGAAGGCGAGTCAGTCCACAAACACGGGCATTCGAGAGCATGGAGGTGAAAATCACACTTCGGGAGGTTGCACGAATCACAGCCTGGTTATTCTCCAAGTGGCATGGCAACATTCTCTCGAGGGATACGCGCAGCAGCAGGCGTTGGGATCATTACGCATTGATGCGCAAACTCAGCACCTCCGACTCAGGTGCTTTCAGAATGCAATCCACCTAGGCTTTGAGCCCTTGATTTCTAATGACGAGGTTGTACCAATAGTCCAGAGAAAGGCCACGTTTGACGAAGCGACAGGCAGAGCAGCAGCAGAACGTCCCAAGCAGGCGTCTGCGATTTTCCATGCGCATTAGCATCACTACTCATGCTGCGCTCGTTTCTGCTGAGCCGCGCAAGCGTCTCATCACAACGTTGCCGGACGTGCAACGTCTAGACGAGCCGAGTGAATCAGAGTGGCGCGGTGCAGACGCGCCAGAGCCGCGCATTTGTTGCCAGCCAGTGGACAGCATGAACGAGCCGGTGAGGCAATGGGTGGTGCTGTTGAAGGCGCGACGGATTGGAGGTGACGACCCCCCACGTTGCACGGCTGGCTACCCTCGTGTGAGCGGCTGCCGCCCTTGAAGTAAATGGTGCGTCAAGCTCGGCGATTCCCGCCCAGCTAGTTCAGGTCTCAGCATGCTTTGGGCTCCACAAACATGGTCTTTTTCTCGACAATGGTAAGAACATCTCATTCAGCGGTTGGTGGCCACCGTGCCTGGTGATATCCTGGACTTCAAACATCCGGAGATCGAAATCAGGAAGAAATGAAGCGCGGGTTTGCGGAACGAGAACTTGTGATCGGTCGCAACCCGATTGTGGCCTGTTGCAACCTGCTTGCGATCTGTCGCAACCATGGCTTCTGGCTGATACTGAAGGATTTTGCTTCATTTCCTTCAGACGAGCGACTTGCAGACTTGCGATATTTCGCAACCCATGCCTCCGACAGGTCTCCACTCGCTCATCAGCGAATTTCATTCATCCATACGAGCCACAACGAGTTGATCTTCTATTCTGCGGCGCGTCTCCCTCCGGCATAGGAGTTGCGAGACAGTGGGTTCTGAAACCTAACACCAAACCAGGAGGAAGAACATAAAACACGCAAGATCAACTTTGAGTTTAGCGCTAGTTGTTTTAGTTTCATTTATTATGGCCACACTGGCTTTTCCTTCAGGGCCGATCCAGGCAAGCCGGCTGATGTTGACCTCTATGGTGAGTTCTTCACAGTCGGGCATAGAACCGAAAGTCATTGAGCAAAGAGGTCGCTCAGGCAGCGTGCTGGCTCGACTGCGGATTACTCCTGGAACCCGGCCCGGTGAATCTCGATTCGAGGTAGAGGATTTCAACCAGCCGATTCCGGTCAGAGCCATCGGAACAGGCATGATCTCCGATACCGAAGTTGCGGTTCAACTCGTGGGGTCACGAAGTGGAACGCGACTTGGCTTGCGAGCGAAAGCAAACGGTGGCGCATCAGCAGAGACTCGGATCACGCTCTCGCTTGATCGCCTGAGTTTCAATCTCATCGTGGACGAAAAAGTACAGGCGCTGATGAACGAATTACAGAGGCTGGTCGCCGCTGGTGCAAGTAACGTCCAATTCAAAAGCTTGGCGCGGAAAATGGACAGTGCTCTGCAACTAAGCTCACGTTACCGGCCTTTCGTTGACCAAGTCAAACGCTCCGCCGCTTTTACTATTGTAACCACAGCTCGTTCCCTCACGACCTCAGCTTCTCCCGAGGAGATAAAGCAGCATCCTGCTTTAGTCGTACTGCGATCTACGGCTGGACTCTTGGCCCCATCAATACCCTCTGACGCTACCATTGGTTCCGGAACGCTCACAGGTAAAGAGTCTGTCAATCTGAGTCAAAGGGAGAACTTGCCACGGTTCTCATTGAGCTTCAGCTCCAAGTCAGCTCCCCTCCAGCCAGGATGCGTTATCGTTTATCAAACCTGCATGAACCTGTTCAATTGTGGGGGACACGGACAGCCGATTGATGCGCTTTGCTGGCTTGGGTGCGTGATTGCCTATGTGATCTGTGAGATCGTTACTTGAACGGTTCAGCCGCAAGCGAGGTGAAGGTAGGGTGGTCGGCAAGTCAACGGTCAATAAGGTCAACGGAAGACTTGCAGACCGCCCTCTTGCGGCCTAAGATTTTGCATCGCCTGATGCGCCTCGGCTGGAGGATGCGGCAATGATAGGAAAGAGATCCCGCCTCACCTTACTGCTCATGCCCTTGCTGTTGGGAGAGGCTTCATTGCGAGCCCTCGCTGAAGGACAAGCTCAGAGAGAAGACCCAGCGGTGCAGTTGAGAGCTGAGCTGGTCCTAGTTCCTGTTCAAGTCATGAATAAGAAGACAAGTCGTCCTGCCGAGGTCGAGTTGGGGAAGGAAGATTTCGTCGTATTCGAGGATGGAGTCCCTCAGCGCGTCTCCTTCTTCGGTCGCGAGGATCTTCCTCTGTCGGTCTTGCTGCTCATTGAAACGTACTCACGTCCTGAAATCTGGCATTACCAGGAGATCTTCCAAGGGGTTCAACGGATCCTGGAACGGCTAAGACCAGAGGATGAAATCGCGCTGAT
>JANWZE010000127.1 GCA_025054955.1 Blastocatellia bacterium
AGCCACGGCGTACATGGCTTTGCAGCAATACGACAACGCTGAGGCCGCTTTGCTGAAGGCCATCGCGCTGGATGATGCTCGCCCATTGCCGCATCTGCGATTGAGCGAAGTGTACGAAAAGCAAAATCGGTTGGCCGATGCTCTCGTTGCGGCCGAACGCGCGCTCGAACGCGACCCGACAGGCCAAGCCGGCCTCAACGCTGAACAGGTGCGGCAGCGCATCGCACGGCTGCGCCAGCGGCTTGCTTCTTCCAGCGCCAACCAATCGCTTCCGCATTGAACAGGCAACGGGAATTGTGTCCGCCTTTGGGGGCGTCGCTGTGTGCACGCCTGCTGACGTGTCGTGTTTTTCTGGTGCAGCGACGCATGTTTGCAGGCGCATTGCTGTGTGGCCTACACGATAGTAGCCAGACGCACAACGTCTGGGAGCCGCCATCCCCCAATCCCTCGCGCCTTCAACAGGCGCTACCCGTTTCCTCATCGGTTCGTTCATGCTGTGCAATCGCCGGCCACACGCGCGCTGCTCTGGCGCGTCTCCAACGCGCCACGATGGTTCGCTCTGTTGTTCCAGACGTTGCACGTCTGGCAACGTTGCATGCGCCGCTGGCGCGGCTCAGCAGAAACGAGCGTAGCACGGTGAATCCCAAAGGCCATCAGAAAATCGGTGAGTGCCGCCTGCGACATTCTGCTGCTGCGTTCCATCTGGCTTCATCAAACATGGCCTTGTTCTGGACGATTGGTATTATGCCGCTGGCTCCTTACTCCCTGACTTCCGGCTCCTGCCTCACACACGGCCTTTCTCTGGACGATCGGTATTAGCTCGTGCCTAAAAATTCAGATGCAGCGCCAGTGGCGTCTAGCACTGCTGCTATAGGCTTGTCTAGGCGATGTCGTTCTCGTCACTCACAGCGGCAGTTTTCGTAACCGTAGCGCGTTGGTGATGACCGATACAGAACTGAGCGTCATCGCTGCGCTGGCCAGCATCGGATTGAGCAACAAGCCCACGAGCGGATACAGCAGACCTGCTGCAATCGGCACACCGAGCGCGTTGTACAAGAACGCGAACAACAGATTCTGGCGGATATTCCGCATTGTTGCCTTGCTCAGCGTGCGTGCCCGCACGATGCCGCCAAGATCACCCTTCACGAGCGTGATGTCTGCGCTCTGGATGGCAATATCAGTTCCCGTGCCCATCGCAATGCCGACATCGGCCTGCGCCAGCGCCGGCGCGTCATTAATTCCATCGCCAGCCATGGCGACGCTGCGCCCTTCGGCTTGTAGCCGCTTGACGATGTCTGCTTTCTGGTTGGGCAGCACTTCGGCGACCACCTCGTCAATACTGAGTTTGCGGGCCACAGCTTCCGCTGTCGCGCGGTTATCGCCGGTCACCATGACGATGCGTAGGCCATCCCGCTGAAGCGCGATGATTGCGTCCTGCGTTGAAGGTTTGATCGGATCGGAGACGCCTACAACTCCGACGACGTTGCCATCAACGATGACGAACATGACCGTTTGGCCGTCCTGTTGAAGCTGCTCTGCGTGGCTCAGCAGGCTCGATGCGTCAACCTGCATCGCTTGCAAAAATGTTTCATTCCCAACCGCGACCGTTCGTCCTTCAACGATGCCTGTCACGCCCATGCCTGCGTGTGATTGGAACTGGGTCACCTGAGCCAATTGCACCTGTTTTGATCTGGCACCGTTGATGATGGCAGCCGCCAACGGGTGCTCGCTGGCGCGTTCCAAACTGGCCGCCAAGCGAAGGATTTCACGTTCCTCGTGACCGGGCAGCGCCACAACCGACATGAGCTGCGGTTTACCTTCAGTCAACGTGCCGGTTTTGTCCACAACGAGCGTATCAACTTTGCCAAGCGCTTCCAAGGCTTCGGCATTTTTAATCAACACGCCGGCTGTTGCGCCACGCCCGATTCCAACCATCACGGACATGGGCGTAGCCAACCCCAACGCGCAGGGGCAGGCAATCATCAGCACGGCGACGGCATTCAACAGGGCGTAGCTCAGGCGCGGTTGCGGACCGAGTGTCGCCCACACGATGAATGTCAGCCCAGCGATGACCACCACAGTCGGCACAAAGTATCCTGCAACAACATCGGCCACACGCTGAATCGGCGCGCGGCTGCGTTGGGCTTCAGCGACCATGTTGACGATATGGGCCAGCAACGTGTCACGTCCCACTCGCTCAGCCTGCATGATGAAGCTGCCGGCACCGTTGACCGTTCCACCGATGACCACGCTACCGCTGGTTTTCTCAACCGGCATCGGTTCACCCGTGATCATAGATTCATCAACGGCGCTATAGCCCTCAATGATTCTGCCATCAACAGGAATCCGCTGTCCGGGGCGCACGCGCAATAGATCGCCAACGTTGACGCGCTCGATTGGTATGTCTTCTTCAGACCCATCAGGTCGGACAATCCGCGCTGTGTGAGGTGTCAGCGTGAGCAATGCTCTGATGGCGCGACTGGTTTGACGGCGAGCGCGCAATTCCAGCACCTGACCCAGCAGCACAAGCGTGGTGATCACTGCTGCGGCTTCGAAATAGACGGCCACCTGACCGCTATGACCGCGGAATGCAGCAGGAAACATATCGGGAGCTAGTGCGGCAATGACGCTATAGATAAATGCTGTGCCGGTTCCGATGGCGATCAACGTGAACATGTTCAATTGACGAGTGACCAACGATGCCCACCCGCGTTGAAAGAACGGCCAGCCTCCCCATACCACGACCGGCGTCGCCAGCACGAGTTGCACCCAGATGGTCAACCGATGCCCCAGCGCGTGATGAATCGGTTGGCCAGGAATCATCTCTGACATGGCCAGGAACACGACCGGCAGTGTGAGCGCCAGACACCACCAAAATCGCCATGTCATCTGGACGAGTTCAGGATTTGGTGGCTCTTCGATGGTCACCATCCGCGGTTCCAGCGCCATGCCACATGCAGGACAGCAGCCTGGTTCATCGCGCACGATGTCTGCGTGCATCGGGCAAACATATTCTGTTTTGGTGGTAGGAGCAGTTGCTCTGAGAGGCTCCAACGCCATGCCGCATGCAGGACAGGGGCCTGGCACTGGCTGCCGAACGTCTGGGTCCATCGGGCATGTATACTCGACACCGCTGGCGGCAACCGGCGCTTGAGGCTTCACGCTGAGCGTAACCATCGCCTGCGTCGCCGCCGTCTCTGAGAGATATCTTTCGGGTGCGCTGCGAAACTTTTCCAAACAGCCTGGGTGACAGAAGTAGTACGTTGTGCCTGCGTGCTCACAAGAGCCTGCGGCCGTCGTTGGGTCCACCATCATGCCGCACACCGGGTCTCGTTGGGTTTTATTACTTGCGGCAGGTTGGGTAGGCGGCTTGTTCAACACGGTGAGCTTTTTCCCCGATGAGTTCATCGTTTTGTCCCTCTCGCCTTTTGTCATGACGGCATACCACACAGCCAATAGCGGCGTATTGCAAGATTCATCGTTTTGTCCCTCTAGCCTTGTGTCATGAGTGATCTGCCATCCATTCGTTTTCTACCGTTTGCTACCGGTCTCATCTCCTTGGCCAGTACATCATGATCGTCACGCCTACAAGAGCAATCAATGCACCCACGACATCTACTTTATCTGGAATGATCCCGTCCACTTTCCATCCCCACAACAGGGCAAGGACGATGAAGAAGCCACCATAGGCAGCATAGACACGGCCAAAGTGCGCCGGCTGGAACGTCGGCACAACGCCATAGAGAACCAGTGCGACCGCGCCGGCCACTGCGTATCCAATTCCTTTGTTGCCACGCAACCATAGCCACACGAGATACCCGCCGCCGATTTCACACAATCCGGCCAGCAGGAAGAAAAAGACTGATTGAGCAATGTTCACCGCGCCTCCTTCAAACGTTGTTCGTGGTTGAACATTCTACTGGGCAGCGGACATCCGGCGCAAAGCCGCCGTGGCCGAACCGGTCGGTCGGCGCGGGCAGCCTTGCGCCGAACAATTCAGGGCACTCGTTCGACTGTCTTCACGTGGATGCCGGTCAATCCGCCCTTGCTGTAGAGCCGGCCTGTCACTTTGACTTTTTCGGCAATGAAATCTTTCAGCTTGGCGTTGGGATTGGTGTGATCCACCGGCAACGAGATGTAGACCTTCTCTGTTTTCTCTTCCAAGACAGCGAGCGAGATGCCTTGTTTGACACACTGCTCAGCGCATTGGCGATGTTCTCGGCCTTTGGCGTTGTGAGCCAGGTAGCAGACCGGATCAATCACTTCACCAATGATTGTCACGTCCTTACTCTCACCGGAACCATGACGCGAGTGCTGCGCCTGGGCTCCGATGACGCTCACGAGCGCCGCTATCAACAGAAGCAAAGTTCTTTTCCCAATCGAAATCCTTTTCATAAGCGAAGTTCTTTTCCCAATCGAAGTTCTTTTCATAAGCGAAATTCCTTTCATTGGTGCTCTCCTTTATCAAAGTTGTGTTGTGGATAAAAGTCCGAAGGATGCAAGCGAATCCAGAGGTAATCATAGACCGCTGCTGGCAGGTCTTGTTTCAGATCGAAGTTGAAGCGTCGCGTCGGTCCGCCCAGCTCGTTTTCATACGAGAGGATGTCGAGGCGGAAACGAGTTGGGTAGCCGATATGCTGGATGTCAGCGTAGCGCCAATAGCGTGAGTCGCTCGGTCGTGTTGCTGAGCGAAAGGTGATGTGGTCAGTAAAGATTTGCAACACGCCATGGCAGCCGCCGAACGTATGCAGATGTTTGACGGGAAGCTCAAATCGGGGGGCATCGTCGGCCTCCGGCAGGATGCTTGTGGCGATAGGACGGGTCGCGCGGTTCATCAATAGCGCGCTCACGTCTCGCGTAATGGCGCCTTGCCGCAACTTGAACCTGAAGACCCGATTGCGACCGAGTTTCAAGCTCTGGTCCTCATAGGTGGTAATTTCGATCAAGGTTGGCGACGGCACGACGATTTGTTCAATCTCATGATACGACCACGTTCTTGAATCCTTCCCCTGATCGGATTTGAACGCGATTGTCTCCGGTGTGATGGTTAATGTACCGTGACGATTCTGCAACCATCGCTGTAATTCCACGCGATATTCAAACGTTTGACCGGCGACGATCGCAGGCCAGCCGAGCACTATACCAGTCAGGATTAGAAGTCTCATACTCTTCATCGTGGTTCATTCCTTGATTCGTTCACCGACAGAGGCGCTGGCTGATACCAGCGATGGACGATTTTGACCTACCAGGATCGCTGCCAGCACGCTGGGCACATAGTTGATAGTCTCGCGGGGCAGAAGCCCGCTGGCGCTCAGTTGCCAGAAATCCTTGGCGCCGGTTTTTCGCAAGGCGCGCAGGATGCGATATTCTCCGGCATTGTAACCAGCCAGCGCCAATGGCCAATCGCCCAACAATTGGTATAAGTCGCGCAAGTATTGAGCGGCGGCGCGTGTGGATTTCTCTGGATGCTGCCGCTCGTCCTGCTGGGCGGATTGCCTCAATCCGTACTTCTTGGCCGTCGCTGGCATGAATTGCCACATGCCGTGAGCGCCGGCCACTGACCGCGCATAAGGATTGTAGGCGCTCTCGACCAATCCGACATAGATCAGCTCTTCTGGCACGCCTTCTTCTCGAAACACGCGCCGCATCATTGTCTCATAGCGAGCGAGTCGGTGCCAGGCAGCCTGCACGAGGCGCTGGCCTTTGCCTCGATAATGACGGACGAATGCCTGCACCTGCGGATGCGACGCCCAGTGCAATGGACGCTGATTCAACACAGGAAGCATGGTTGCAGCGTGATTGCTTGAACGAGTCAGTTCCAAGAAGAGGGCATGCAAGTCGGGTTGATAGAAAACCGCTTCTTCGCTATCCAGTATCAGCTCGCGCGCGTGCGCCCGTTGGCGAGCGGCTGCCTGATGCTCGCCTTGCCGGTCGAGCGCTTCGGCCTGCTGCCGCAACTCGTGGACGCGAGCCATCAGTTCGGCCATTTTGGCGCGTTGATCTATCTTGGCGTGCAGCTCATCGAGCATGGCCTGCGTTTCAGCCGGTAAGCTGCTCGGACGCTGCGCAGCTTGACTCGGCGTCGCCGCGGCCACCAGAGCGAGCCAGACAATCATCCCGCAACGCCGTGCGTGGATCATTGATTCGCCTCCAGCAACGCTGAAGTGATTTGATTGAACGTGACGAGCTGTCCGCCGTGCGCTTTCTGAAATGTTTCTGCGTCCGACTTCAATTTGAACGGAATCGCGCCTTCACCCATCGGCGTTTGCTGCTTGCTGCCAAACACATAAAAGGCTGTTTGCGCGTCAATCGCCGATTTGCTGTTGAAATCGTTCACCGTCATTCGGACGATGTTGGCTTTGTCTTTGTGATAATCGCTCGCTGTGTATTCAGCCGCGTTCAGGTAAAATTTCAGCATGTGTTGTGGCACATCAAATGAGACGACCGAACCATCTTTATACTCAATCCTGGCCATCCACTGAGGCGAAAAGTCGGCAAACATGTTGCAGACCGGGCAGGTTGGCCGATTGGCTTGTGGAGACGGCGTCACTGCCGCAGTAGGCTCATTGGGTGTGCCAGCCTGTTCTGGCTCAGCCGATCGTTGACACGCCGTCACTGTGACGACTATCAGCAGGCAAATTCCTAGCATGTTGCGCCAGGGGGATAGGACTCGTTTGATTGGCATAGATTCTCTCCTTTGTTCGATGATGCTCATGATCTCAGGCTTCAAAGTGGAGGCGCGCCCGACCCGTTGGCTTGTTTCTTGACATAGAAATGCCAGCGCCATTCATGATAGATAGCCGGGTAGACCACCAACTCCATGATGAACGACGTGATGATGCCGCCGATCATGGGAGCCGCGATTCGCTTCATCAGATCAGCGCCTGTGCCCGTCGCCCACATGATGGGCAGCAATCCGATGAAATCAACGGCGACTGTCATGAACTTCGGGCGCAGCCGCTTGACCGCCCCTTCGATAATAGCTTCACGCAAGTGTTCTTTCGTCTTCATCAGACCCATTTGGAGTCGTTTCTTGTAAGACAATTCCAAGTAAAGCAGCATGAAGACGCCTGTTTCCGCATCCACGCCGAGCAACGCGATCAATCCAACCCAGACGGCGATGCTCAGGTTGTAATCGAGCGCGTAAAGCAACCAGATAGCGCCGACCGCCGAGAACGGCACGGCCAGAAATACGATCAGCGTTTGCGCCAGCGATTTGGTGTTGAAATAAACCAGCACGAAGATGATCACCAGCGTGATCGGCACGAGCACCCAGAGGCGTTGCTCAACGCGCTGCATGTTTTCATACTGGCCGCTCCACCGGAGCGTGTACCCTGGCGGCAATTGAACAGCTTGATTGACCGCCCGTTTGGCGTCTTCCACGTAACGGCCGACATCGCGCCCAGCGACGTCCACGTAGACGTATCCGCTCAGGCGGCCGTTTTCATTGCGGATCATGCCGGGGCCAGATAACAACTTGATCTCGGCCAGTTGAGCCATAGGAATTTGCCCGCCATCCATTGTTGGCACAAGCACGCGGTTGAGCCGGTCAACGGTGCTGCGGTAATCGCGCAAGTACCGAACATTGATCGGATACCGCTCGCGGCCTTCAATGGTCGTGCTGATATTTTCGCCCCCGATAGCCGACAGCACGGTTGTTTCCGCCTGAGCGATGGTCAATCCATAGCGGGCCAATTCTTCACGCTTGAACTGAAAGTCGAGGAAGTAGCCGCCGGTTGTGCGTTCAGCAAACGCGCTGGCCGTGCCGGGCACGTGTTTGAGCGTCGCTTCAATTTGCCGGCCGATCTGTTCAATCGTCTGCAGGTCGGAACCGAGAATCTTAATGCCGACCGGCGTGCGCACGCCGGTCGAAAGCATGTCAATTCGACCCTTGATAGGCATCGTCCACGCGTTGACGACGCCGGGAAACTGCATAGCTTCATTCAAGCCGCCTGGACCGTAGATCAGTTCCTGCGTGCTTTTATGGTCCGGCCAAGCTCGCCGCAGTACGCTTTGCAACCACGCGGGCGCCCACTCGGAGTACCACCGCGGCTGTTTGGGCCATTCCGATTGAGGCTTGAGCAGCACGGTGGTTTCCATCATGGAGAACGGCGCCGGATCGGTTGCCGTCTCGGCGCGTCCGGCTTTGCCAAAGACGCGCTCGACTTCGGGAAACGATTTGAGCACACGATCCTGCGCCTGTAGCAACTTCTGCGCTTCGGTGACCGACAAGCCGGGCATCGTCGTGGGCATGTAAAGCAACACGCCTTCATCGAGCGGCGGCATGAATTCGGCGCCAAGGCGCCAATACACCGGGATCGTTGCCATAACGATCAATGCGGCTGCGCCAATCGTCATCCATTGATGGCGCATGACGAATTCTACGACGGGTTGATAGAGGCGCATGAGTCGGCGACTAATCGGATGATGCTCTTCGTCATGAATCTTGCCGACGACAAGAGCATTCACTACTCTGGCCAGCAGCCGCGGGCGAAACGCAAACGGCTTCATGTGCGTGAACAGCAACCGCACTGCTGGGTCCAGCGTGATGGCCAGCACCGCGGCAATCGCCATCGAGAAGTTTTTGGTATAGGCAAGCGGCTTGAACAAGCGACCCTCTTGCGCTTCCAACGCGAGCACGGGCACGAACGCCACCGCAATGACCAGCAGGGAATAGAAGCTGGGCGGGCCGACCTCTTTGACAGCACTAATCACCACCTCTTTGAAGTCTCCAGGACGACCGGCGGCCTCCCAATGCTCCAGCTTCTTGTGCGTTTGTTCAACAACGACAATTGAAGCATCCACCATCGCGCCGACAGCAATGATGATGCCGCCAAGCGACATGATGTTGGCGGTGATGTTCATCCCGTACATCGGAATGAATGAAATAATGACGGCAATCGGAATGGTGAGAATGGGAATAATCGCGCTGGGAATGTGCCACAGGAAGAGCAAGATGACCAGGCTCACCACCGTCAGCTCTTCGGTCAAGGCAGTGGTCAGCGTGTCAATCGAGCGCTCGATCAGTTCCGAGCGGTCATAGGTGGTGACGATCTTCACGCCGGGCGGCAGGCTCTTTTCAAGTTCACTGAGTCGCTCCTTGACGCGCTCGATGACATCCAGGGCGTTTTCGTTATAGCGCATGATGACAATCGCGCCGACCACTTCGCCTTGTCCGTCTAGTTCGGCGATGCCGCGGCGCAAGTCTGGCCCAAGCGTGATTGTGCCGAGCTGCTTGAGCAGAACCGGCGTGCCGGCGCGCGTATCGGCAGCCACAGCGATGTTCTCCAGATCGCGGAGTGAACGAATATAGCCGCGCCCTCGAATCATGTACTCGCGGCCTGAAAATTCGAGCAATCGCCCGCCAACGTCATTGTTGCTTTGACGAATTGCCGTCAGCACCTTGTCCAGCGGGATGCCATAAGCGGCCAGCGCGTTCGGGTCGAGGTTGACTTGGTATTGCCGAACGAACCCGCCGACCGGCGCCACTTCGGCGACGCCATCTACAGATTGAAGCTCATAGCGCAGATGCCAATCTTGCAACGAACGTAAGTCGGCCAGGCTGTGCCGGCCTGTAGTGTCAACCAGCGCGTATTGAAAAATCCAGCCAAGCGCCGTGGCGTCTTTGGCCAACTCCGTCTGCACGCCGTCGGGCAGCTTGGGTAGGATATTGCTTAGGTATTCCGCCGTTCGTGATCGCGCCCAATAGATGTCCGTGCCGTCTTCGAAGATCACGTAGACGTAGGAATAGCCGAAATCGGAGAAGCCGCGTATGTCTTTGACCTTGGGCACACCCAGCAATGAGCTGACAATCGGATAAGTGACCTGATCTTCCATGATGTCAGGGCTGCGATCCCAGCGTGAAAAGATGATGACCTGCGTATCAGACAGATCAGGAATCGCATCCAGCGCGATGTGCCGCATCGCGTGCAGGCCACCGAGCACAGCCAGGCCAACGCAAACGAAGACGAGGAACCGATTGTTAGCGCACAGTTCGATGATTCTGTTAATCATGACTGCTCACCTCTGATGCGTGGCATGTCCGGTGGCGCTCAACGCCGACTTCAAGCGGCTCTCAGCGTCAATCAGGAAATTACCGCTGGTCACGATTTTCTCGCCGAGTTTGAGACCGCTCAAGATGATGTACCGTTCGTTGACGCGCGGCCCCACCTGCACCGTGCGTGGTTCAAAATAGCCGCCCTCGTGCGCCACGAAGACGATCTGTTGCGTGCCGGAATCGAGCACCGCGTCTTGGGGCACCGAGAGCGGTCGGCCGTAATCAATCCGCAGTTGCACATTAGCGAACATCTCTGGCTTCAGTTTGAACTGCGGATTGGCAATAGCGATGCGGACCTTCAGCGTGCGGGTCGTCGCGTCCAGTTGTGGGTTGATATAGCTGACTCGGCCGTGAAACGTTTCACCGGGAAAATACGACAAGGTGATGGTGGCCGGCTGGCCGACGCGGATTTTCGACGCCTCATATTCATACACATCGGCCAGTACCCAGATCGTTGATTGGTCAGCAATGGTGTATAGCTCTGTGTCCGGCGTAATGCGCGCGCCGGTCAGCGCGTTGCGCGTCACCACGAATCCGGTGATGGGCGAATAAAGGGTCAGCGTCTTGGTGGGGGCGCCGCGCTGTTCGATCTCGTTGATTTGCGCGTCGGAGATGTCCCAGAGCCGTAGGCGTTCTCGCACGGCATCGTACAGCG
Source organism: Blastocatellia bacterium (assembly GCA_025054955.1). Taxonomy (NCBI): domain Bacteria; kingdom Pseudomonadati; phylum Acidobacteriota; class Blastocatellia; species Blastocatellia bacterium. Next base: position 10,713 of record JANWZE010000127.1, read on the forward strand.
ACAGCGCGTTAGACGAAATCTCGCGCAACGGTGTGTCGCCCAGCAGCCGTTTGGCTTTGGCGGCGATCAACAATTCTTGTTGGGTTGCGACCAGTTCGGGGCTATACACATCCAGCAAGGGTTGACCTTTCTTGACCAGTTGCCCGACGAAGTCTACATGAACACGCTCGATGTAGCCCTCAAATTTGGCATAAACGCGCGATAGCTTCGATTCGTCGTAGGTGAGCCGGCCTACGGTGCGCACCAGCTCACTGAGTGGCTCGGCAGTGACTTCTCCATAGGTGACGCCGATCAGTTGTTGCTTGTAAGGCGTGATCTGAACGCTGCCGGGAGGCATCGGCTGCTCGGCCACGGCGCTCATTTCATGAGATGGAGCTTTCACCAGCGCCATGTTGCACACAGGGCAATCGCCCGGCCGCTCAGATGTGTAATCCGGGTGCATCGGACAATACCAGACTTCTTGTTGAGCTTGTTCCGTCGTGCGCTGCTGTGGTTCAGCTTTGACTAACGCCATGTTGCAGACGGGACAATCGCCCGGCTTATCAGTTCGGTAGTCCGGGTGCATGGGACAATACCAGATCTGATTGGCCGAGCGTGATGGTTGGACGCCGAATAATCGGCCTACTACTGTGTTTCGTAACCAATCCCGTCGAACATATCCGCCGATGGCCAGGCCGGCGATCAGGATCAACACGACGAGCCAGACCGTTCGTCTCAGTTTCTTTGTGGCGATCACCATACAGAGCCTCCTTTCACTTCGTCAGCTCCAGGCCAACGAAAACTTCCAGTCGAGCTAAGGCCTTCTGATATTCCACCAACGCTTCGTGATATTTCAGTTCGTAGTCAAGCAGCGTCGTCAGGTCGTCAATTAGCGTCAGGAAGTCAACTTTGCCCACCTGATAGTTGGCCACAGCCGATTCCAGCGATAACGTAGCTTGGGGAATGACGGCATGGCCATAGAGCTGCATGAGTCGTTCTGACGTGGTTGCAGCCAGGTAGGCGTCTTTCACGCGAAAGTAGAGGAGCGAGAGCAGATTGTCGCGTTGTTTTTGTGCGCCGGCCAGAGTGCTGGCCGCGCTATCCAGTTCCGGGCGCTGCCTGCGCCAGAAATAGAGCGGAATCTTCGCCTTCACCGATAAGCCGTACATCTCCGGCGTTGCCGCGCGATTGAAGTAGGTGAAGCCGACAGAAAAATCCGGGTAGAATTGCTTCCTGGCCAATTGCACAGCGTAGTGTTGCCGATCAATCTCTCGTTCTTGCGCCTTCAGTTCGGGAAAATTGCGACAGGCCAGTTGATAGAGTTCTTCCAGCGTGTAGCGCAACTCGGCTTTGTGCGCATGCGTGGTGACTGCCATGTGCGAGCCGGGCGGCCGGTAAAGCAACGTGTTCAATCGCGCCTCGGTGATGTCGTGCTGTTGTTTAAGCACGGTGAGCCGGTCAATGAGTTTGGAAATTTCTACCTGAGCTTTCAGCAAGTCTTGTTGATTGCCCTGACCGACGCGGTAGCGAGCATCGGCGATTTGCAGAAATTTTTGGAGCAGTTCTTTGTTTTTCTCTACGACGTTGATTGATTCCTCAATGTGGTAGAGGTCGTAGTAAGCGAGTTTGACGTCAGCGATGATCGCTCGGCGCGTTTGTTCGTAGTTCCACCACTCAGCCTCTGCTTCCATCGAAGCCATCCGCCCTTTCAGTTCGAGTTTGCCGGGGAAGGGAATGTCTTGTTCGATGCTAACGGCGCGCGCTGATGCAGGATCGCCCGATTGCAAGACCGGCGGTAATAGCTCACCCATCGTTTGAAACGTAATCGTTGGTTCGGGCAGCGTCTGCGCCGGCGCGATCATTGCCCGCTTGGCATCAACCAGACGTCGCGCTGCCTGAATCGCCGGGTGGCGCTCCAATGCTTCCTGAACGAGTTCGTCTAAGGTCGCCGGCGACGCCGTGCGCGGTGCATCGCTCGTCGGTGATTGAGCCGGCACAATCGTCCGGCTGACTGCAATGATAATGAACATCCATACGATTCGCGCTCTAAGCATATTCCATCCTCCAGTGGGAGTCCCAGTGGGAGTCAGCGATAAGAACTCATGCACAGGACTCAAGAAGCACCGGCTCAAGCATCAAGATTTGTGTGCCTGCGCTCAACGGCCTGCGCTGAGCGAGCTGCTCCTTGACGCAGGAACACACACGGGTTCCGACCGGCGTCCTGAGTGTGGCGTTTTTGGGCTTTTTAGATTCGGAGGATGGCCAGGCGCAAATAGGTTTGCGTCCCATCAGCAGAGGCCACGCCGGCGTTGAATATAGGTAACAGCCCGCGTGGTGAAAAGTCAGGTTGCTGAGTCACTCGTGCGAGCAGAGGAACTTGATCGGCCGTGTGAATGCACCGCGCAGACAACAGCGGTGGAACGTCGCCGGGTAATTTCGGCGATGCAGGTGAAACGATGCAGCAGGTCGCTTGCTTTGACCCGACACGCGAGGGCGTGTGTTCAGGTTGACACGCACCGCGCCATAGCGCTTGCATCTTCGGAGAAGGCGTTGGCTTCAGCAGTGTGCAGCAGCACAACATTGCCTGTGTCGGGCAAAGGGAGCGAGCGCACAGCACCGCTGCGCGTGCGCTGGCGCTGCCGATCAGCAGCAGCACGATCAATCCGATGGTGCGCTTCATCATCATAATGAGGCAGTTTGAGTGTAGCGGTCGCATGATAATCGCGTCAAGTAAAAGCTAGTAAAAAGGCACGGCCTGATTTGCATTGCGTTGCGCCGGAAGCGCAGCCGTTGAAAGTTGAAACGCTGCCCTCTGTGCGCGCGTGTGCCGGTGACCGTTCGTTTGCTTGACACTGGCAAATCCTGACCGTTATGATGGCCGTCACGGCAGGCGTATGGCAAAAGTATTCCCGTTTCAAGCGTGGCGATACAACCTGACAAAGGTCGGCGATGCCGCGCAGGTGATGACGCAACCTTACGATAAGATTTCGCCTGAGATGCAAGACCGTTACTACGAGCATCCCTACAACCTGGTCAGGATCATTCTGCCGAAAGCTTATCCAGACGATGATCCTCGCTCCAATGTCTATACGCGGTCGCTTCTCACTTATCGTCAATGGTTAGCCGAAGGCATCTTCGTTCAAGATGAGCAGCCGGCCTTCTACGTCTACTATCAACACTACCGCAGCCCTGATGGACGTGAGCGCGTGAGAAAAGGCTTCATCGGATTAGGCCAACTTGAAGATTACAGCGCCGGCATCATCTATCCGCATGAACGCACGATGATGGGGCCCAAGCTGGATCGGCTCAAACTGCTGCGGCTAACACGCGCTCACTTTGAATCGCTGTTCATGCTTTACCGTGACCCGCAACATCAGATTGAGCGGTTGCTGGATCAGCACATCGAGGATAAGCCGGCTCTGGCAGTGACCGATGAATATGGCGTCGTGCACCATCTCTGGGCGGTCACCGAGTCGTCCACACTGGCCCAAATACAGCGCCTGATGGATGACAAGTCCCTGATCATCGCCGACGGACATCATCGCTACGAAACGGCGTTGGCCTATCGCAACGAGCGACGCGAGGAAGGCGGGACACTGGGCCGCTGGCGCAGCTTTCACCGAGCCATGATGACATTCGTCAATGCCGATAGCGATGGCCTGACGATTCTGCCCACGCATCGGGTCATCACCTCAGACGTTGACTTTGATCTGCCGCGATTATTGGAATTTGCCAAAGAGCACTTCACGGTGGAGCCGGTCTCCAGCGCCGAGCAGTTGCAGTCAGCGATGCGCAACACATCAGAGCAAACCGTGATTGGACTCTATGCAGCCGAGACGAATGCTTTTTATCTGCTGCGCTACCTGGCTCAGCCAGGCTCGCTGGCACTCTTGAGCGACGTAAGCGCCCGGCAACGTCACCTTGATGTGTCAATTTTACATTCGTTGCTGCTTGAGCATGGCTTGGGCATTGCGCCTGACGACCTGGCGCAACGGCAATTGATTCGCTATGTCCGGGAGTTTGACGTGGCGATTGACATGGTCAAGGCGGGGCAGGGACGCGCGTGTTTCTTTTTGCGGCCAACCACGATTGAGCAAGTTTGCGACGTGGCATTGGCCGGTGAAGTTCTGCCGCAGAAATCAACCGATTTTTATCCAAAGCTGCTGTCGGGTCTCACCATCTACCGAATTGATTGAGTGACAGCGGAAGCCTTTGGCGCTATTGTCAATGGAGATCATCGGGTCTCACCATCTACCGAATTGATTGAGCAACCGACTGGCCGAAAGATTCATCGGAGAGCAGGCATCAATAATCAATACCTTTGGGGAAGGAGAACGAAAGCATGGCAAATTGCACCTCACCGTTTGCCCAACGAGTCACAATCAGCTTGATGGTGGTGTTGGTGATGACGTCGTCCGTCGCCACACAAACCAAAGTCAAACCCGGTTTCAATTTATTCAGCGTTCAGCAAGACGTTGAGTTTGGCCGAGAGGCAAGCAAGGAAATAGAGAAGCAAGTCCCGATTCTGGACGATGAGATCGCAACCCGTTACATTAGCCAGTTGGGGATGAATCTGGCCAGAAAGTCCACCATGCCGGATTTACCCTGGCAGTTCAAGCTGGTCAATTCGTCTGACGTTAACGCCTTTGCCTTGCCTGGTGGGTTCATCTATGTCAATCGCGGATTGATCGAAGCGGCGGAGACAGAAGGCCAACTGGTCGGCGTGCTGGGTCATGAGCTGGCGCACGTCACGCTTCGTCACGGCACAAATCAACTTTCCAAAGCGGTCTTGGCGCAGGGCGGTCTGGCCATCTTAGGTGGATCGCTGGGCAGCGGATGGGGCGCTGTGGCCGCTCGGTTGGGCGCTGAATTTGTGGTCGGCACATTGTTCCTCAAATTCGGGCGCACAGCAGAGACGCAAGCCGACATCATCGGCACGCAGTTGATGGCTGCGGCCGGTTACGATCCCTCCCAAATGGCTAAGATGTTTGAGCTATTGGGTAGACTGCGTGATAAAGAGCCAGGGCGATTGGAAGAGTTTTTCTCATCTCACCCCAACCCCGGCAATCGCGTCAAGCGCGTCAATGACGAGATCAAGAAGCTCCCGCCGGTCGTCAATCCGATCGTCACAACCAATGAGTTCATGCAGATTCGCGCTCGACTGAAAGCCATGCCGCCGGCGCCCAAGGTGATGCCGGGAAGCACCGGCGCAGGCAGGACGCCACCGCCGCCGTCACGCGAGCTGAGCGGCTATCGTCACCCGCACGGTTGGTACGAAATTGCTTATCCGTCCAACTGGAAAGTTGCCGAGGCCGAGAATAAACAGAGTGTGTTATTCGCTCCAGAAGGTGGCGTTCAACAGGGTGGCATGATTGTGTATGGCGCTGTGGTAGACCTATTCGAGCCGCAAGGCTCGCCACGCTCGTTGGAAGAAGCGACAGAGCAGTTAATCGCCAATCTGCGCAGGACCGATAGTTACTTACAGGTGGTCAGTGGCTCGCAACGCCGTCAGCGCATCAATGGCATTGATACATTGCTGGTCGTGCTGGAAGGGCGACCGCCGCAGCAAAATTATCAAGAGCGCGTGACATTGGTGGTGCGATGGCTCGGTCGTGAACTCATTTTCCTGGCTTGTGTCTCACCGGTCAATGACTATGCCACTTACCAACCCGCTTTTGAACAGATGATCAATCGGTGGCGGTTGAACAACTGAGCTGAGCCTGACGGACGACACGCTTGTGTGTGCGGCCGCGATGGTCAGCTCATCTGAGGTGTTTTCTGAAGTAGCGGGCGATGAGGAAGCCGTCCATGTATTTGAACGGTGTCACGCCTGTTGTGTAATGACCGCAAGGAAGCGTCGCTGTATCAAATGGCACATTCCATCGCCTCAGCTCGTCAAAGAACAGATGCGTCAGGTACGGAGGAAACGAAAGGTCATAGCGTGCCCAAATCATCAGGCTTTGACGTGTTGTTCCCTGAAGCCGAGGCACAAATGTCTGCGGACTGATGAGCGACCAATATCGTCGCAACTGCTCAAGGCTGATGTGTTGCTGAAGGCTTTGCCGAACATGTTGAGTGGTCAATCCCTGCCAGACCACATCGGCAAAAAAGCTAGACGCGTGATTAAAAACGCCGACCTGGAACCGCTCATCGTGAGCGAACGTCAAGAACGCAATGCACGAACCGATACTCGTGCCTATCAAGCCGAGCGCGCGATACCCCTGTTGTTGCAGCCAGGTGGCGGCCAGTCGCGTTTCTTGCACGGCCTGGCGACAGGCTTGAATGGTACGACCCAGATTCGGCCCAATCATATAATCGGCGCGTTCCAGATGCGCAGGTCGGCGATGCTCGTGGTAGGGCATCGTCAATCGCAACGCCGCAATGCCGACATAGTTGAGCAATCGGCAGAGTCCAACGTGGCTATCAGATTGCGCGTTCCATTGAGGCAAAACGATCACAGCTCGCCTTGTGGAAGCAGCGGGGAAAAATTGGCCGTAAGCCACATTGTTTTCCGGATACGCTGACTGAATTGGGCTGGGGAAAGTCAATTGGCCGTCACGGTAAATGAAATCGGTCTGGTGGGGTGGTTGATAAAACGCATCGCTGGAAGCGACCGCCTGATCCACGAAGGCCTGTAATACCTGCTCTGGGGCGTCCTGCTGAGCAGACAGTCCGAGATGTTCAAGGCCCCACTCAAACGGCCAGACACGCCGATTCGTATCCCGACGCATGAGCGCGTGTTCCCATGCCGTCATCAATCTCTTCAGCATAGCCACTCTCAAACACGGACGCGCGCGCCGGCCTAGCGCTGAGTCGCAGGCCCCAATCCGCGCTGTGCGCGACGCGCCGACCCGGTGACTCACCTGAAGGGCGCTGATTGTATGAGGTTGACAGAAAAAATCAAGCAAACATCTCGCTCATCGGTGGGACATCTGGCTTGACGCTCCTGCCCACCGTTGGTATGGTTTCCCGCCTATGATGAACGGAAAAATAGGAATTGTCTTTGGCGTCGCCAACAAGCGCAGCATTGCTTGGGCAATTGCGCAAGCGCTCGGTCGCGCCGGCGCCCGTTTGGTGATCACATATCAAAACGAACGGTTCGCCGATAAAGTCAGTGAGTTGGCCAAAGAGCTTGACCAGCCGCTGCTGCTGCCATGCGATGTCACCGAGGATGCCCAACTGGATCACGTCTTCAGCACGGTTGAAGCCCAATGCGGCGGACTGGATTTCCTCGTCCACTCTATCGCCTATGCCCCCCGTGAGGACCTGGAAGGCGATTTCGTGGATACATCGCGAGAGGGCTTCCGCATCGCTCATGACATCAGTGTCTATTCGCTCATTGCGATGAGTCGGCGAGCGGCTCCGTTGATGGAGAAGCGCGGCGGCGGCAGCATCATCACAATGACCTATCTGGGCGGCGAGCGCGCTGTTCCCAACTACAACGTCATGGGCGTCGCCAAAGCCGCATTGGAATCCACGGTTCAGTATCTAGCCCTCTACTTAGGTCCGAAAAATATCCGCGTCAACGCCATCTCCGCTGGACCGATTAAGACGCTGGCAGCATCGGGCGTCTCTGGTTTTTCCCAGATGCTCAATATGGTCGGTCACATGACGCCGCTGAAGCGCAATATCGAGCCAGCCGAAGTCGGCGACACCGCCTTGTTCCTCTGTAGCGATTTATCGCGTGGCATCACAGGTGAAGTCATTCATGTGGACGCTGGCTATCACATCGTTGGCGTGCCCGACCTGGCGCTGTTCAAGAAAAGCGATGAGTGATGGGTTGATCGAGCGATAGAGCCATAGGATGCGCGAGCAGGTGTGTGTGGTCTGCCCCGTCCTTTGTCAAGAGACCTTGGCTGCGTTCGATTTTATTTATGTCCCAACGCATCGTGATATGAGAAAGCTTAGTGCATCGTGACATAGCAAAGTCTCAACGGATCATGAGATGACAAAGCCTCAATGGATCGTGAGATGACAAGCCTATTGCCTGCCAATCTGCGCGTCGGTACGTCAAGCTGGAGCAGCACCGATTGGTATGGCGTATTCTATCCGCCTGAGCTTGCGCCCGGTGAGTTCATCACGTACTACGCTCAACACTTCGACACCGTTGAGATTGATTCCACGTTCTATCGGCAGCCGAGCGACTCACTGGTACAGAACTGGGCGCGTCGTGTGCCCGCAGGATTCACATTTGCTGCCAAAGTGCCACAGGTGATTACTCACGAAAAATACCTGCAGGATTGTCAGGATGAGATCACCCGGTTCGTCACCACGATGTCGGGGCTAGGGCAGAAGTTAGGACCGATGCTGTTGCAGTTTCCTTACCTTGCCAAGAAGAAGGTTGGACAGGAATATCAAACCGGTGATGACTTTCGTGAGCGATTGGGTCGGTTTTTGGCGGCGCTGCCCACCTCAGAGTTTCGATTCGCCGTCGAGGTGCGCAACAGTCATTGGTTGAAGCCTGCGTTGCTTGATGTGTTGCGTGAACATCGAGTCGCGTTGACGCTCTCGTGTTACTACACGATGCCGGCGTTGCCTGAGTTGATGAAACGGATGGATGTGGTGACGGCTGATTTCACATACATCCGCTTCCTTGGCCATCATCAGCACATGAATACGTTGGTTGACAGGCTGATGAAAGAGCAGGGCAAAGAGAAACATTGGAATGAGCTGCTCGAGGATCGAAGCCGCGAGATGGAGTGGTGGATCGGCGCGATTCGTCAATTGGTTCAAAGGGATATTGACGTGTTTGTTTATTTCAATAATCACTACGCCGGCTATGCGCCCGGCTCGATTGAGTTGTTCAAGAAGCTCTGGCTGAAGGCCGTTGATTAAGTGGCTTGGGACGGCCAGCCCAGCGCGTCAAGGCAATGCCTGTGCTTGACACGTCCAGTCTCATTCGTAACAATTTGACCAGCTTATGGCCGAGGATTTGAGACAACGGATCGCACGCTGTGTGTCAAGTACGCATAGCCAAGAGATCACCGGCGTGAGCCACTGCTGATGGAGGAGAGTATGAAACGACTAGCCGTTTTGATTGTCATCATCTGCATGATTGGTATGACGCCCGTTGGACAGGCGGCTCCAAAGCCGCGTCCGTTGGGCACAATTGCCGGCAAGATTATGGATGAGCACGGGCGTGGTCTGAGTCGCGCGGTGGTTCGATTGCTGAGTTCAATGTCTGCCGCTACGACCAATCGCACCATTCACGCTGATGAGCAAGGAAATTTCTATGCACGCAGCATTGTGCCTGGCCCCTACTTGTTGCGTGCCGAAGCCCAAGGATTCGTGTCTCAGGTCAAGGCCGTCGAAGTTCGCCCTGATGTGGTGTTGAGTCTCAAATTCGAGTTGCAGCGGAGCCAGACATTGCTTGATCAACGTGAGGATCGCCATGCCTATCGCTGGGTGGTTCGCGGTGTGCCGCGTCCTGTGCTTCGCTGGCAGCAAGGTGAAGGTTCGGCTGTGACTATGGCAAGCGCGGCCGTCTCCAATTTTGAACGGGCACGGCTGCTGCGTGGCATGGTTCAACTGGTCAGCGGCGCGCCCCTGGGTTCGCCGAGCCTGGCCACGCCGTTTGCTGGAGTGAATCTGGCGTTGGCCGGGCAGGCTGCGCCCAATGTAGAGTTAGTGTTTGTCGGGCAGGTTTCGTCCCACACGGGCGTGCCCAGTCGTATGGAGGTGATTGCCTCCACGTTCGCCACTGATACGCACCAGGTGACGGCTCGGCTCGGATATGCTCGATCAGGCCTCATCGGCAACCGGCTTTCGCCGCGTCAGTTTCAACAGGCCTCGCTGGCGTTGATGGATTCGTGGCAGGTGGCTGGGCCTGTGGCCGTGACCTACGGCGTGGATGTCACGGGCTACTTCAATGGGGCGCCTCAATGGACGGTGTCGCCTCGGCTCGGTGTCGGCTATGCGCTTAATAGCACCACGCGAGTGCGAGCTGAGTATTATCCTGTTTCATCCTATGAAGTCAGCAGGCAGGGCGAGTTCAATTATGAAGGCGGTCAAGTCATTTTCTCTGATCCTTGGCCGCTGGCTTTGGTCGCCGCTCATGGTCAAGCCGAGCGTGCCGAACGGTTCCAGTGCACAATTGAGCGACAACTGGACGACGCTTCACACCTGGAAGGCGCGTTGTTCTTCGACCATTACGCCAATCGCGGCGTCGGCCTGTTAGCCGTGCCTGTCGAAGTTGCCGGCGGACTACAGACGCAATGGCGCTCACTAGCGCAAGACGGTCAGGCACGCGGCGCGCGCGTGGTCTATCAACGTCAACTGACCCCGTATCTGACCGGCATGGTGGGATATTCGTTTGGGCAAGGCCAGCGTTGGACGGGCGAACCGCTCCATGAGGCTCACGAGTTGTTCCAGAATGCGCCGTTTCAGGTCATCTCACTACGGTTGGATGCAACAGTGACGCGGACACGGACGCGCATTTCCTCAATCTATCGTTTGAGCCATTCGGATGCAGCGTTTGCAATTGATCCATTTTATGGTCGGCTGGACGTGCATGAACCGAATCTGAGTGTGGTGGTCACTCAAGAGATTCCTGACCTGGGATTGTTGCCGGGTCGCTGGCAGGCCAGTGTGGATGCCCGTAATCTGCTGGATCAGCAAGAAGGCGCGGCAAGCGAAGGCAAGACGTTGCTAACGCAAGCGTCGCGCAGCATTCGTGGCAGTCTATCCGTGCGATTTTAACGTTCATCAGTGAGGGCTTCACGGACGTCGTCATGAAGATCGCCCCAGGACTGAATAGAGCCGATCTACGAACCGCGTTGTTGCTGTGTCTGACCTGCGTGTTGGTGGTGATCGCCATCTTGAATCTGCGCGCGTGGATTGGGCAGCCACAGGTGGCCTGGGATGGCGTCACCTGGGAAGATGCAACGCGGGGCGTCGTGGCGCGCGCCGTTGAGCTGGGCAGTCCGGCGGAGCGAGCCGGCGTCCGGCGTGGCGACCGACTGACGGGCGTGAGCCTGGATGGCGGCTACCAATTTGAGCCGATCGCTCACGCTTCTGATGTGCAGATTTATCTGGAGGCAATTGGTGTTCATAATAAAATTTCCTACCTAATCGAGCGAACCAATCTGGCTGGCTCGGTCTCGCGGTATGCCGCCGACATTGATCAACTATCAGCCAAGCCGGTCCGATTGTGGCCCTACGGGTATTTCGTGATCGTAGGACTGGCCTATTTGATCATCGGGTTATACGTCTTGCTGCGTCAGCGACAAGCCCGTCATACGCTCCACTTTTATGCGGTCTGCTTGACCGCGTTCGTGGTTTATGCGTTTCACAATACCGAACGATTTGACCGGCTCGATTGGGTCGTCTTTTATGCTGATAACATCGCGCTGATCCTGCTGGGGCCACTGTTTCTGCATTTCTGCGCTGTTTTTCCTGAAAAGCGAAAAATTTTGCAACGCCATGGTTGGGCTGCGTCGCTGATTTATGTGCCGGCCGGTGGGTTGTTGCTCGGTGAGCTGAGCCTTCCATTTTTAACCGATCAATTAGGCGAGCAGGCCCGCATGGTTCGTGTTCAACTGGATTTCCTCACGAGCAATGTTCAGTTCATTGCCTGCTTTGTCGGTGGCGCGGCATTGCTGTTGCAGAGCTTCATGACGGCGACGACGCCGCTGTTGAAACAACAACTCAAATGGGTTGTCTGGGGCATGCTCGGCGGCGTGCCGTTCACTTTGTACCTATTGTTCGTTCAGTGGATTCCCACGTTCTTGAAGCCGAGTTTGGAGGCTGTAGCCCTGATTCCTCTGATTTTCATCCCGTTGTCGTTCAGCTATTCCATCGTGCGTTACCGATTGATGGACGTTGATGTGATCATGCGGCGCAGTCTGGTGCATCTGACCACCACATTGGTCATGGCCGGTCTGTTTGTGCTGTTGTTGCTGTCGGCGCGCGATTTTGTGGCAACAGCCTCCGATGTCGTCATCGTGTTGATGGTGATTGGCGCTGTCGTTCTGGCCATGCTGTTTGCCCCGCTGAAAAGTTATTTGCAAGAGCGCATTGATCGGTTCGTCTACGGCGAACGCTATAGCGCGCGCGCCGGCGTGCGCGAATTCGCGCAAATGCTCTCGACGATGACGACCTTGGAGCCGATGTTGCACTCGGTCAGCGAACGCTTGCAGAACATGTTGTTCGTTGAGGAGATCGCTTTGTTCATCCGCGACGCGCACGAGCCATCTGGATTTCAGCTTGCGCATCGGCGGCATCTGCGTGGTCCGGTGAAGCTGTCGGCTGCCTTCTTTGATCAGTTGCGGCAGAGTGAGCCGCCGTCGGGCATCCTCTGCCTGGATGAATCGGCCACTGAAATAAGCGAACATGAACAGTTGAACGGCCTTCGTTATTTTGTCCCATGTCGCGCTCACGATCGGTTGATCGCCGTGATCGGGTTGGGTCGAACCAAAGACGGAGATTTGTTAACATCAGAAGACCTCGATTTGCTGGCGGCGATTGCCCCCTATGTCGCCGTCGCCGTGGAAAACAGCTTGCTCTACCGTGAGCAGGCGCAACGCGCTGAAGAATTGGCTCACCTGAAAGATTTCAACGAGAGTATTGTTGAATCTATCAATGTGGGTATTCTGGCTGTTGATCCGGACGGCACCATCACGACGTGGAATTCGGCGATGGAAGAGCTGCTGGGCATCAACCGCATGGAAGCGATCGGGCGACGGATTCATCGCGTGTTTGATCCTGAATTGATTCGCGCGTTGCGTGGCGTGATCGGCGGGTCACGGTGGGCCGTGCCCGACGCGCGCCATCTCTATCAATTCAGGACGCAAGGTCACAATGGCCGCGAGTTGTGCTTGAACCTGTCCATTGCTCCCTTTAAGACGAAACAAGGCGAGCGGGTCGGCTCACTGATCGTTGTGGAAGACATCAGCCAACGCCAACGGCTCGAACAACAACTGCAACAGAGCGAGAAACTCTCCTCCATCGGCTTGTTGGCCGCCGGCGTCGCTCACGAAGTCAACACGCCGTTGACGGGCATCTCCAGCTATACGCAGATGCTGTTGAAGCAACTGCCGCCGACAGACCCGCGGTTCAAACTGCTCGTCAAGATTGAAGAGCAAGCGCGACGTGCCTCGAACATCGTGACCAACCTGTTGAACTTTTCGCGCACGGGCGCGACCGAATTTGTGCCGTTAGACCTGAACCGTGTTGTCGAAGACACGTTGCAACTGGTCGAGCCGCAACTGCGCGGCAAAGCAATTCGCTTGGTCAAACAGTTGTCCGACCAGCTTGAGCCTGTGATGGGGAATGCGACCAAGTTGCAGCAGGTGCTCATGAATCTCTTGCTCAATGCGCGCGATGCGATGCCTGACGGAGGCGTGCTGACGATCAAGACGCGCCTGGACGCCGGCATGGTGCTTGTCGAAGTGGCCGACACGGGCGTCGGCATTGCGCAAGAACATATTCGCCGCATCTACGATCCGTTCTTCACGACCAAAGGAATCGGCCAAGGAACCGGCTTAGGATTAGCCTTGAGCTATGGAATCATTCAAGAACATGGTGGACGCATTGATGTTGAAAGTCAGGTCGGACAGGGAACGCAGTTCACCATTTACCTGCCCACCTACCAGCCGCAGATGAATCGTCGTCGCACCGAGCTTCGGCTTGTTTCGGGAGATTGAACGTCACACATTCCCTGACTCCACCAGGCCACAAAGATCATGAAAAAGGGATCGGTTCTCATCGTTGATGATGAAGAAATCATGCGCGACGTGCTTGAGAGTCTGCTCTCGAGCGAAGGCTATCGTGTCGAGCTGGCCACGACGGGTGAGGAAGGCTTGGAAAAATTTGTCGAGCGGCCGTATGACGTCGTCCTGCTCGATGTGGCCATGCCTGGCATGGGAGGCATTGCTGCGTTGGAACAGATTCTGACGATTGATCCGGAAGCCGTCGTAGTCATGATCACGGCGTATGCCACATTTGATACGGCGGTGACGGCCTGGCAGAAAGGCGCGTTCAGTTGTATCCGAAAGCCGTTTGAAAACGAACAGATTCTTCGTGTCGTTGAAGCCGGATTGCGCCGCCGACGAAAAGACGAAGAGCGACGCAATCTGAGCGTCGCGTTGCGAGCCAGCGCTGATTTGAAGAAGATTGTCGCCCGCAGTCACAAGATGCGAAAAATTCTCGACCTCATCGGACAGATTGCCCCCACGCGCTCGACAGTGCTGATTCAAGGCGAATCAGGCACGGGCAAAGAACTGGTGGCGCGCGCCATTCATTTTTCCAGTCCGCGCGCCGAAACCGGCCAGTTTGTGGCTGTCAACTGTAGCAACGTCTCTGCCGAGTTGCTGGAGAGCGACCTGTTTGGCCATGTCAAAGGCGCCTTCACCGGAGCCGTCGCCTCCAAGAAGGGACGATTTGAAATTGCCGATGGTGGAACGTTGTTTCTTGACGAGATCGGCAACATCAGCACAGACATTCAAGCCAAGTTGCTGCGCGTGCTTCAGGAGCGCGAAATTACGCCAGTCGGCGATACATCGGTTCGCAAAGTGGATGTTCGCATCATTGCCGCCACCAATACAGATTTGAAGAAGGCGATGCTCGAAGGGCGATTTCGTGACGACCTCTATTACCGACTCAATGTGATTACCATCTCCATTCCACCGCTGCGCGAGCGCAAGGAAGACATTCTGCCGTTGGTGCAACACTTCATCCGCAAATACAATCAAGAAAGTGGACGAACGCTCTCGACGGAAATTGAGCCGGAGGTCTTACGGCTGCTGGAGGAGTACCCGTGGCCGGGCAATGTGCGTGAACTGGAAAATTTGATCGAACGCGCCGTCGTCATTGCGCGTGGTGACCGCATTGATATGGAGTGCTTGACGGATGAAGTCTTGGACCCGCGCGCTGCTGAAGAGTTTCTGCGCCGCGTCTCTGACAGCAAAATGGCCGCGCATGAGGTGGAGATCGCCGACGGCTTTTCGTTTTATGATGAAGTGGCCCGCTTTGAGATCAGCTTGATCCGTCAGGCGCTGGAGATCACCGGCGGCAATCAAAGCCGCGCTGCCCGACTTCTTGGCCTCAATACGACCACACTCAACAACAAGATCAAATCCTACAACATTACGGTCAAGTGATTCAGCAGCGGGTCTGTTACCCAGGCGGTGATGATTACTCCATCTGTTCCGTCTGCTGATTGGCGAGTCGGCCTGTTTCAATCTGCTGATTGGCGAGTCGGCCTGTTTCCAATGGATTGGTCTGGTAACTGCGCGCGGCTATCGGCGGCGAGAGCAACGCGCCAAGACGCTGTTGCACGAACTGGTATCGAACGTGTGATACCGGCTGGCCGCGAATCAGCTCGCTCAGTTGCTCGCATTCTTCGACAGAGATCAGGCCGCGTGCGGCAATCTGTCGTAATGCGCTGATCTCCTCCTCGGTGGACGGTTCCTCATCACCGGTAAATCCCATGAACGTGTAGGCGTCACTCAGATGACGGTCCTCCTCTTGGAGGACTTGCCGCCACAGGTGTTGCAGTTCAGCATCGGAGACAAGTCCTGATTGGCGCAGATTGATCATCTCTTCAATCTCGCGGGCGATGGTCGGTTTCTGGAATGTTGTGCCGCCCATCAATGTGACGATGGTTGTCCGCCGTGCGCCGCCAACGTCGCCGTGCCATCCGCTTTGTTGTTTCTTCAGCCGGCGAATTCTTTCAGCGACCGTTGGCAACAGGATGTCGGCTCCACCCATGATGGTGATGATGAAGTTGGAATCATCTTCCAAACGGAATTCCGAAGCTCCCATCATCGTCAGTCGGAACATGTCAGCCGCTCCTGCGGCTCACGATCATAGGGATGGCACGCAACACTTGTCAATGAGAAGAAGCAACATGCAACAATCACCAAAATAGCATTGGCTTGACGAAGCTAGGTCGCTATGTTAGTTTTCCACCTCGCTTGAACTGGCAAACTTGATGGCCTCATCTTAGAAGAAGAACTAGAAGAAATGGCAAAGCAGACTCCACTTTACGAGGCTCACAAAGCGCTTGGAGGAAAGATGATTGAATTTGCCGGATGGAGTCTGCCGGTACAATATAGCGGCGCAATTGAAGAACACATGGCCACGCGGGAGGCAGCCGGTTTGTTCGATGTGAGTCACATGGGGCGACTTGAAGTGGTCGGCCCTGATGCGATCAAAGTTGTTCAGCGGCTGACGACGAACGATGCCGATCGTTTGGCCGACGGACAAATTCAATATTCGGTCATGACCACGCCGCAAGGCACGGTGATGGATGATCTGACGGTCTATCGTTTCAATCGCCACTTTTTCCTCCTCGTGGTGAATGCCGTTAATCTGGAGAAGATTTATCGCTGGATTTGCCAGCATTTGGTCGGCGTTGAAGCCTCGCTTTACGACGTCAGTCGGCGCTATGCGCAGATCGCCATTCAAGGTCCGGCAGCCGAAGACATTCTGCAAAGTCTAACCGACATTGAACTGGATCACATCCGCTACTATTGGTTTGATGTCGGTGAAGTGGCCGGCATTCCGCGAACCATCATCTCCCGCACGGGCTACACCGGTGAAGATGGATTTGAGTTGTATATCCCGATGGACAAGGAGACGAACGCGGAATGGGTGTGGGGACGACTGCTGGAGCGTGGCCGTCATGAAGGATTGAAGCCGTGCGGCTTGGCCAGTCGTAATACGTTGCGATTGGAGGCAAAAATGCTGCTCTATGGCAATGATATGGACGAAACGACCACCGTGCTGGAAGCCGGGTTGGATTGGATCACCAAGTTTGAAAAAGGCGATTTCATCGGACGCGAGGCGCTGCTCCGACAGAAAGAGGCGGGATTGAAGCGTCGGTTGGTTGGATTTGAGGTGTTAGACCGTGCGCCGGCGCGTGAGCATTATCCCGTCTGGATTGATGACCAGATGGTTGGTCACGTCACGTCGGGCAGTCCGGCGCCGTTTCTGAAAAAGAATATCGGACTGGCTTACTTGCCGATTGAGTACACCGGTGTCGGGACTCGTTTTCATGTCCAGATTCGAGACCGTCGGGTCGAGGCACAAGTCGTGCCGACGCCATTTTATAAGCGCAAGAAATAACAATCGGGAGGAACATCATGGCTGAATATCCAGACGATTGCCTTTATAGTAAAGACCACGAATGGGTACGAATTGAAGGAACGACAGGCGTGGTTGGCATCACTGATTATGCCCAGCAAAGCTTAGGCGATGTCGTTTACGTTGAATTGCCTTCGGTCAACCAGACCTTCGATGCCGGTGAAGCGTTCGGCACAGTGGAATCGGTCAAAGCGGTGAGCGAATTGTTCATGCCGGTTGCCGGTCAAGTGACGGCGGTCAATACCAAACTGGCCGATTCTCCTGAATTAGTTAACCATGATCCCTACGGGGATGGGTGGATGGTGAAAATTGAATTGACTCATCCTGACGAGACGTCGCACCTGATGTCGGCCTCCGCTTATGAAGCCTATGTGAAGGCCGAAGCCAGCAAATAGCCATGCGGTATATACCCATTTCACCGGACGAACAGGCCGACATGCTGGCCGCAATCGGCCTGCAGACGATTGATCAACTCTTTTCCAGCGTTCCGCCGTCGCTCCGACTCCAAGAACCGTTGAATCTGCCTCCAGCCCACTCTGAGATCGAGTTGCTGCGCCGGTTAACCATCATGGCCGCGCGCAATGCGACCAGCGAAACATTCTCGATCTTTCTTGGAGCCGGCGCCTATCATCATTATCGTCCCGCTCACATTGACGCGCTCATCACGCGTTCGGAATTTTTGACCTCCTACACGCCCTATCAGCCGGAGATCAGTCAAGGGACGCTGCAGGCGATTTTTGAGTATCAAACATTGGTGTGTCAACTGACCGGCATGGAGGTTGCCAATGCATCGCTCTATGATGGCTCCACTGCTGTTACGGAAGCGATCCTGATGGCTCATCGGTTGACGCGTCGCCGACGTGTGCTGGTGGCAGCCAGCGTGCACCCTGAATATCGTGAAGTGGCTCGAACACTGACGCAAACGCTGGGACTGGAGATCGAGCTGATTCCCTACAATCGAACGACCGGACAACTCGACCTCGGCGCTGTGAGGCTAGACGCTTCGGTGGCCGCTGTGGTGGCGCAGTCGCCCAATTTCTTCGGCGTACTAGAGAATCTTGAAGCGATCAGCCACGCCGCTCATCAGGTCAGCGCATTGATGGTCAGCGCTGTGGCTGAGCCGATCAGTTTGGGACTCGTGCGAACGCCCGGCGAACAAGGCGCCGACATTGTAGCCGGGGAAGGCCAGTCGCTCGGCATCCCGCTCAGTTTTGGCGGGCCTTACCTGGGCTTGTTCGCCACACGACAAGAATTCATTCGCCAGATGCCCGGACGGCTCGCCGGAGAAGCCTACGATCATCACGGGCGTCGAGGTTTTGTGTTGACGCTTTCCACCCGTGAGCAACACATCCGTCGCGAAAAGGCCACATCGAATATCTGCACCAATCAGGGGCTGATGATGCTCATCGCCACAATTTGGATGGCCAGCCTGGGGCGTCAAGGGATGAAGGAAATTGCTTGGCAAAACGTGCAAAAAGCCAGTTATGCAGCCCAACGCATCGCTGCGCTGGATGGCTATGAGCGCCGATTCACGGGTCCGCATTTCAATGAATTTGTCGTCAAGACGAGGCGACCTGTTTCAGAGACGCTTGCTCGATTGCAAGAAGATCGCATCATCGGCGGATTACCCCTTGGACGGTTCTACCCGGAATTGTCCGACTGCCTGCTGGTGTGCGTGACTGAGATGAATCGGCGTGAGGAAATTGATCAATTGGTCAACTGCTTTGATCAGATGTAGGGAACAACGATGAGTCACGATCAACAGGCCAAACCAACGGCAACGCACATTGTGCGCGACGAAGCATTGCTATTCGAACGATCTCGTCCGGGGCGCAAAGGCTATGCGCTGCCGGCGTTGGATGTGCCTCAGCAGCCCATCGCTCAGTTAATCGGCGAGGCCTATCTGCGGACTGATGAGCTTAGCGGGTTCCCTGAACTGAGTGAGGTGGATGTGGTTCGACACTTCACCCGCTTGTCCAGTTGGAACTACAGCGTTGACATGGGACTTTACCCGCTCGGCTCATGTACCATGAAGTACAATCCAAAGATCAACGAGGTGGCCGCGCGGATTCCCGGCTTTGCGTTGCACCATCCTTACACGCCTGAAGAACTCTCTCAAGGCAGCCTGGAACTGCTCTTTTGGTTGGAACAACTTTTGTGTGAGATCACCGGAATGGGAGCAGCAACGTTGCAGCCGGCAGCCGGCGCGCAAGGCGAGCTGACCGGCATGCTGGTGATCCGCGCCAGTCTGGCTGCTCGTGGTCATCCACGTCAAACGGTGCTCATTCCCGACTCTGCGCATGGGACAAACCCGGCCAGCGCCGCCGTGTGCGGTTACCAGGTGAAGACAATTCGATCCAATGAGCGTGGCTTGATTGATTTGCATTCGCTCCGCCAGGCGGCTGATGAAACAGTGGCCGCCCTGATGCTGACGAATCCCAATACGCTCGGACTCTTTGAAGAAGAGATTCATCAGGTGGCGGAGATCATCCACGGCGTAGGTGGCTACGTCTACATGGATGGCGCCAACATGAACGCGCTGCTTGGCATCACGCGCCCCGGTGATATGGGCGTTGATGTGATGCATCTGAATACGCACAAAACATTCTCGACGCCACATGGCGGCGGTGGTCCCGGCGCAGGCCCATTGCTGGTGACAAAAGCGCTGGAGCCGTTCCTTCCGATCCCCCGCGTGGTCAAGAGCGAGGATGGGACCTATCATCTGGACGTGGATCGGCCCCATTCGATTGGTCGAGTCCGAGCTTTCTATGGCAACTTCGGCGTGCTTGTGCGTGCGCTCGCTTACATCTTATCCAACGGCCCCGACGGGCTTCGCGCAATTGCTGAAACTGCTGTGCTCAACGCCAACTATGTTGCCCATCAGTTGAAAGATGTTTACGACATCGCGTATGCTGGCGCCTGCATGCATGAAGTGGTCTTTTCTGACAAGCACCAACTTCCGTATGGCGTCAAGAATTTGGATATTGCCAAGCGGTTAATTGATTTTGGATTCCATCCGCCGACCATGTCTTTCCCCCTGATTGTTCCTGGGGCATTGATGGTGGAGCCAACTGAAGCCTACGGACGTGAAGAACTCGATGCCTTCATTGCGGCGATGAAGACAATCGCTCAAGAGGCGAGAGAGCATCCTGAGCAGTTAAGATCGGCGCCACACTTGACGCGCATCGGTCGGTTGGATGAAGTAGCCGCTGCCAGAAAACCGGTGCTCAGATGGCAGCCACAGAGTGCCTCGGCCAAAACCGATACGAGCGCCTGACCAACGAAGGGCGCATGACCAGCGAAGACGTATACCATCGTGGCTGGCCACCGGCACAATAAGGAGTGCAAACTATGACAAGCAAGATTCGTCGTGGTTGGCGGTTCGGTCTCTTTTGCCGGTATGGATTCTATGGCGTCACAGTGGCAATCTTATTGCTTGTTTCACTGGCGCCGATGGTGACGTCTCAAGAGGAACGTGAGAAACGGTTGCTCGATCTGTCGCATCGGCCACGATTGCCAGCTCGCTTTTCCTATGGTCCTGAGTGGGACAGCCTGCCTGCCCTCCTGATCGTGAAACTGCGGTACGACGACGTATCAGAAGCCGTCACAGTGGTCAGCTACGGCCTGTCACGTGGCAGAGTCTTACGACCTCGCTACCATTCCCAAGACCCGGTGTGGTACCAAGTGATCTCGCAACAAGGCGACGTCATCACCGAAGGAACCTTCTGCCCACCTGTGCCGACGAGCTTGGCGTCAGACATGTCGGCTACGCCTGATAACGTGGTGTATATGGGCGAGCACACGTTCCTTTTGCGGATTCCCTATCGAGCGGATATTCGGGGATTGAGGTTTTTCAGAAACGAACCATCGCTGAGACAGATCGGCTCGGCCTCGATTTCTGAGAAGGTCGAACCCATCCGGCCGGCCGTGCCGGTGTCCGCCAGAGATGAAGGTGAGTCCTCATCGGAAAGTTTAACCGCGTATCTTCAGCAGCAGGTTCAGAGCAACTTCCGGCTCAATAACGAGGAAGAAGAAATTCCACAAAACGAGTGCTACATCGCCATCAATCCGCGTGATCCAAACAATCTCGTGGCCGGCGCCAACGACTATCAATCAGGTGGCATCGCCGCGTATACGTCCACTAACGGAGGCCGGAGTTGGAGGAGTCAAATCCTGCGATTGCCGTTCAGTCTTCGTATCGGGTCGGACCCAACCATTGCCTTTGATTCACGGGGAGACGTCTACTATGGTTTTGTCGCATTCAATGTGAACGCCCGAAACCTTCCCACCGACACCGGCATCTATGTGGCGCGGTCAACCAATCGCGGGCAATCTTTTGGTGAACCGGTCGCCGTCGTTCAACACGTGCGACAACCGGAGGCCGACACTGAAGACAAACCAATGATTGCCGCCGATCCAAATCCGATGAGTCCCCATGTTAACAATGTCTATGTCACATGGACCACCTTCGTTGGCAATATAGAGAACATCCAGGCGATTGACATCAAACTTGCGCGTTCCACCGATGGCGGCCGCCGCTTCTCGTCGCCGTTACTGCTGCGCCGGTCCGACTCAATTCCCCAGCAATGGCCGCAGCCGGTGGTTGGTCCCAACGGCGAGCTCTACGTCGTCTGGATGTCGGGGATCAGTTATCGAATCGCCCGCTCGTTGGATGGAGGGCAGACGTTTGAACGGGATCGTCGCGCCGCCGGCTTTTATCTGATCGGGACGCTTGATCCGGAGACCGGACGGCAATTCCTCAATGGCGGATTTCGCGTCATCAATTATCCGGTCTTGGCTGTTGATACCAGCACAAGCTCAACACGCGGCAACTTGTACCTGGTCTGGTCAGATGGATTCAATGGGGACGCCGATATCTTGTTTACTCGCTCGACCGACGGTGGGGTGAGTTGGCAATTGCCTTTCATGAGGCTCAACGATGACCCGCTCCGCAACGGACGAGACCAATTTTTCCCCTGGATGACAGTTGATCCAACCAATGGGGATGTCATTGTCATGTTCTATGACAGACGCAATGATCGGGGCAATCTGTTGATGGATGTTTACGTCACTCGTTCGACTGACGGTGGGGTGACCTTCAGTCCGAACGTGAAAGTCACGACCGAACAAATCAATCCGCTCGTTGGCAGCGAACCGTTTCGTGGCATGTTCATTGGCGATTACAACGGACTAGCAGCCTGGGCGCGCGTCGCTTTTCCCGTCTGGACGGATACGCGCCGTGGCCAGCAGGATATTTATGGCGCGCAGGTTCGCTGGTAAGCGCCATGCGAATGGCGCTGGCGGCGTGTGTAGCAGCGACACAAGATCGGTAAACCTCAGATTTGTTGGTGAGCGCCGTGTGAGTTGCTCTAGCGCCGTGCGAATGGCTCTGGCGGCGGCAGCCGATGCAGAGCACAACAGCCCCGTCGTGGCCCTCACAGATGCAGCAGGCGCATCGGCTCGCCAGGCGCTTGAGCGGCGACGATGAATGCTGATCCGAGGCGATGAGCGTCGAAGAAAGCGGTGTCAGGCTTCTTGACGTGAACAATTGACTGTCGGTAGCATTACATCGTCAGCATGCTGCAAGTGATTTTAGCCCGGTCGCACGGCTGATCATGAGTTGAATTTTGTTATGATCCTGACTCGTGAACGATCTATTATCCAAAACACACCTGGAGGAACCGTATGAAAGCATTCTTTCGTAGCCCACGCTTGCTGACTCCAAAGAGGGTCGGTATCTGGCTTCCTATTGTGGTCATGCTCGGTATCTCAATTGACCAGCTCGTTGAAAGGACCGGATTGGCTCAAGTCAAACGTGTCACTTTGTCAGAAATGGTTACTGCGTCCGGCACGGTTGTGTCGGGCCGTGTCGTCCAAGTGCGAGAAGGACGGCATCCTCACTATCGCAACATCGCGGTGACGTTTGTCACCGTCGAAGTTGAGGAGGTCCTGAAAGGGGCTGCGTCGCATATCACTCGCCATGAGTTCATGCAGTTTGGCGGAACGGGCATCACGCGAATCCATGATATACCCTCATATCAGGTCGGCGAAGAAGTGATGCTGTTTCTCTATCCGGAGAGCGAACAAGGCTTCACCAGCCCTGTCGGGGGAGGCCAGGGCAAGTTTTACCTGAAGCGGGACAGTCAAACCGGCGAGCGATGGGTCAGCCAGGCGTTGCCTAATGCCAGCCTGTTTGACGGCATCAAGATGCAAAAACTCACCATGGCCGAGCGAGAGCTCATTGGCCGCGCCGGCAGCGCAATGAATTATCGCGCCTTTTCATCACTGGTGAGAAAGCTGGCCCAACAACAGTAACATGCTGGAGGAGACCTATGCGCCAACAACAACGATTCTTTTACCGGTCTGTTTGGGTGATTTTGTGTGGCCTACTTCTGTTGTTTGTCTCTCAACGCGATCAGGTGAATGCTGGGGGACCGTTATTTGTGTCGGAGCTCGGCCGTCCATTCTTTTGGCCAGCAGCGATTGGACGTGGCCTGCCGTGGACGCCGGATCAAGGCCGGCTGGGCCGACTCTCTAATGCCGATGCGATCCGATTCGTCGCTGATTCGTTTGCCGTTTGGCAGAATGTTCCGCTAACCCGCGCCAGGTTCGTTCAATCGGGTCAACTTCCTGTAGACGTGACGGCCAGCAATTTCATGTCAGTGTTGGATGGTCTCGTCAATGATTGCCTGGAATCCCGCGGCTGCATCACGCCAATTGTGTTTGATACGGATGGGCGTATTATTGATGCTGTCTTCGGTCGTGGCGCTTCATCGCAGATTCTGGGCTTTGCCGGCCCGAGTGTGTTTCGTGGGAATCAGATCCTACAAGGCCGCGCCGTCCTCAACGGCCGATTCGGGACCGCTGATCTGCAGGGAACGATGATTCACGAATTCGGCCACCTGATGGGTCTTGATCACAGTCAGCTCAATGTGTCGTCTGGGTTGGATGCAACGACACGAAACGACAACGAGGTGCCGACCATGTTTCCATTCATTGTGCAGGACAGCGAGAATCTGCATCTGGATGACATGGCCTCGATCGGATTCTTGTATCCTTCGCAGTTATTTTTGCAGCGCGGCCAAATTTCCGGCCAAGTGCTTTTGCCGGACGGCAGGGGCTTTCAAGGTGCCAATGTGATCGCGCGTAACGTTGAAGACCCAAGATTCACGGCTGTCTCCTCTGTCTCTGGGTTTCTTCACCGTGGGACCCGGCGAGGGGAAAACTTTGGGTCCACAGACCCGTCCTTGTTGGGCTTCTATCAAATTGTTGGATTGCCCGATGGCCGATACACCGTTGAAGTGGAACCCATCCGTTCTATCTTCACCGATGGCTCTGCTGTCGGCCCGTTGAACCCACCGGCAGACCTGTTATTCCCGCCGGAATTCTACAGTGGCGATGCTGAATCAGCTTCAGATAATCCCAACAGCCGCGCTGAAATAGAGGTCACAGGCGGCGCCCGAGTCACCGATATTAACATCATTCTCAATGTGGGTAACCAACCCCAGTGGGCTGCTGTGAAACAATACCGTCGTCCTTGAGCTGACCGTCAATCAAGATTACGATCAGGCCGAGGTGAACCGTTTGCTTTTCAGGCTCACCTCGGCCAGAGCTCAGCACGCGGCTGCTTGCCTCCGATGCGCGTGCCGTTCCATTTCCTCTGTGATTGCGCCAAATACTTCGATCTTCCCTCTCATCATCGCCCGATTGGCCTCTCTTTGCACTGGGCGTGAGCGGGGGTCGTTTCGTGTCATGCCAATTGCCTTTGGAAGCGCTGTACTCAGTTGCCCATGGTCGCTTTCAATCTGACCGTTATCTCGATCTGCGATGCGCAATCCGCAATCGGACTAAGTTATCACCTGACCGCCGAGAGGCTCGCGCGGTCGCCCTCGCCTAGGTCTGCAACGCGACGCTCGTGACCGATTCAATGCAACACCGGCCGCCGCTTACGGCACGAATGTGAAGTTGATGGGAATCGGCTTAACGAGCCGTCCATAGTCAGCCCCTTTCATGCGAATGGCGTCTCGGTGCGTGCCGGCGTTGAAAACGATCTCCTCTTCGTTGGTGAGCGGTTCGGCGACATACACGGGCATATCATACAGGTTGCCAAACGGCGGCATGGCACCGACCTCGCAATCGGGAAACAGCATTTTAAGCTCCGCTTCGGTGGCCAGCTCGGCTCGCTGCGCTTGTGTGGCCTGGCGCAACTGTTCAAAGTTGATGTGATGGTGGGCCGGTAGAACAAGCATCGTGTATCGCCCGTCCAGTTTGACGATCACCACTTTGGCCAGGTCCCGCCCCGGCACGTGCATGACCGCAGCCAGTTCTTGAGCCGTGTAGGCCAGCGAATGGGTTATAGCTGTGTACTTGATGTTGTGCTGATCCAAATACTCTTTCAACTTGGCCGAAATGGACATAACTTTCAACCTCCTTCACCGTATGCTCCCCGGTGGTTGCTGAATGAGTCAACCGGAGACGCGGGCTCAATGATTACTCTACACTGAGAGTGTTAATCGAGCAACCACAAGGTGAATAAACTTGGCCATGCAATCATCACGCGTCGTCGCGCATGTCGCGGATGGAAATTTGACATCAGCAAGACGTATAATCCCCATCTGTGAGAGGACAACGAATTGAAGTGACAGACAATCTGGACCTGCTGCTCGAAGTCTTGCCGCCGCCGATTCGCGCCCGACTCGTTCAGCAAGGCAACGTCGAGAATCTGATGGAAATCGTGCTTGACTTGGGGCGTGAAGCCGAAGCGCGGTATATGGATCGGACGGTTTATTTGGATGGTTTTTGGGTCACGCGCGACGATATTCATCATGTCGTCAGTCGCATTGGCAGTTTCACGGCTGACAATCGCGCGGGTATCGAACGCACGCTGCATCGGATTTCAGCGGTTCGCAATCGTCATGGCGAGATCATCGGATTGACTTGCCGGGTTGGCCGGGCGGTGTTTGGAACGGTCGAGATCATTCGAGACGTCATTGAATCGGGTCAAAGTGTTTTGTTACTGGGGCCGCCGGGCGTGGGCAAGACAACGTTACTGCGCGAAGCCGCGCGCGTCTTGGCCGACGAATTTGATAAACGTGTCATTGTAGTGGATACATCCAATGAGATCGCCGGCGACGGCGATATTCCCCATCCGGGCATTGGCCGCGCGCGCCGTATGCAAGTGCCTTCGCCGGAGCGCCAGCATGCCGTGATGATCGAAGCGGTCGAGAACCACATGCCCGAAGTGATTGTGATTGACGAAATCGGCACCGAGGCCGAGGCGTTGGCTGCGCGCACCATTGCTGAGCGCGGCGTTCAACTGATTGCCACCGCGCACGGTCAGACGCTCGACAACCTTCTGCTGAATCCGACATTAACCGACCTGGTCGGCGGGATTCAGCCGGTGATCTTGAGTGACGAAGAAGCCCGGCGTCGTGGCACACAAAAAACCGTGCTGGAACGCAAAGCGCCTCCCACGTTTGAGGTGTTGATTGAGATTCAATCCAAGGATCGGCTGGCTATTCATCGTGACGTGGCCACCGTCGTGGATCGCTATCTGCGCGGCGCGCTGACCTCGCCCGAAATTCGCATCAGAAATGCCGATTACGAAATTGAAATTGTGCCGCCAGAAGAACCGGCGCAACAGGAACTGATGCACAGTGCGTGGATGGTCAGCCAGTCACAGGCGAGCGAGCCGCTGCGCATTTATCCATACGGCGTGACCCGACAACGGCTGGAACGGGCAATTCGAGATGGCCGCGCGGCAGCAGTGGTGGTGGACCGGCTCGATCAAGCAGACGTGATCCTCACCCTTAAAGGTCATGCCAAAGGGTTGTTCAAACGATTGCGAGATGCTCAGCAGCAGCGGCTGCCGGTTTATGTCATCAAGAGCAACACCTACAAGCAAATGATGGAGTTCCTCCGCGAGCGGTTCAGCGGCGCTGCGCGCGCAGCAAATCGGCGAGCTGCTGCGTTGCAAGAGGTTGAGGCGGCGGTTGCTCGCGTCATCAGACACAAGCAGCCGGTTGAATTGTCGCCGACAACTGCCTATTGGCGCCGACAGCAACATGAGCTGGCCGAGCAACTGGGTTTCATCTCTGAGAGCATTGGTCAAGAACCCTACCGTCGCGTGGTCATCCACCCACGGTTTCCAGAGTGAACAGCGCAGGATTTTCGGATTCGTCGCTGATCTGCTTTGAATGGGCTCCGTCAGTGTGATATTGTTAGAGCCGTCAGGCAGTACGTTTATTACATGAAGGAGGAAGGTACAACAATGCCCAAGCATATTCGTGTAGCGTTTTATCTGATGAGTCTGGTCAGCCTGTTTTTGCTTGTATGCCCGAATGGAGTTCAGGTGAACGATTCAGTCAGTGCTGCTCAACGTCCCCCGTTGGTCATCAATGAGCTGTTGGCGCGCGTTCCTGCTGATGATCCGGCGACACCGGATGTGATTGAAGGCGACGCCAATGGTGATGGCGTCCGAGATGCCAATCTGGATGAGTTTGTTGAGCTGGTCAACACGGGCATGGAGCCATTTGACATCAGTGGGTATGAGGTTGATGATAGCAATAGTCCGGGCAGTTTGCGTTTTCCTAACGGCACGATCCTTCCTGCGGGTGAAGCGGTCGTCATTTTTGGCGGCGGTGATCTGGTGATGTCCAGGTTGGAGTTTGGCAATGCGCGGGCGCTTGGACTGCTGTTCAGCGTGGGGGGCGCCAACGGCTTTGGCTTTGGGAACGCCGGTGACGCGGTCATTGTCAGGAATCCGCAGGGGCAGGAGGTCGCGCGGCTGGATTATGACAACATGAATCCTGTTCCACAGCCGGTCTTTCAATCGTTGAATCGCAATCCTGAGCTTACCGGCCCGTTTATCAACCATCGTGATGTGGCCGGAGCCGGGCAACGCGCGTTTTCGCCGGGCACGCGGGTGGACGGTCGCGCCTTCCGCCGTGTGTTGACCGGGGCTTCGCCTCAAGTCGGGCCGTTGAGTGGTGGCACCCAAGTGACGCTCACCGGCGCCGGATTTGGCAGTCCGATTGAGTCTGTCTGGTTTGGTTCCCGGGCGGCAACGGATGTGATGAGAATCAACTCGCTCCAGGTGGTGGTGCGCGCCCCAGCCAGCACGACTGCCGGGCCTGTTGACGTCAAGGTGATTGATCGGTTTGGCGAAATTGTGGCGCAAGGCCTCTACACCTACCAGTAGGCGCGCGCCGAGTGTCGGTTATGAATAAGCTGGTTGAATGCGTGCCGAACTTCAGTGAAGGTCGCCGCGCGGACGTGGTTGCTCAAATCGTCGCGGCCATCGAATCGGTCAAAGGGGTTGCCGTCATTGATCAGGAGCGAGACCCGGATCATAACCGCTGTGTGATTACGTTTGTGGCTGAACCTGACGCTGCCGTTGAGGCCGTTGTGCGAGGCGCGGCGAAAGCCTGTGAGTTGATTGATCTGAATCAGCATCAGGGCGAGCATCCACGTCTTGGCGCCACCGATGTCGTGCCGTTTGTCCCGATTCGCAATGTGACCATGGAAGAGTGCGTGGCGTTGGCCCGACGGGCTGGTCAACGAATCGCCGAAGAATTGCACATCCCTGTCTACCTCTACGAGTACGCGGCGACACGGCCTGATCGGCAGGATTTAGCCAACATTCGCAAAGGAGAATTTGAAGGGCTTCGGCAAACGATCGGCACTGATCCCAATCGCAAGCCCGATTTTGGCGAACCTAGAATCCATCCGACGGCCGGTGCCACAGTGGTCGGCGCGCGCGCGCCGTTGATCGCCTACAACGTCAATCTCAATACCAACAACCTCGATATTGCCAAGAAAATTGCCAAGGCAATTCGTGGACGAGATGGCGGATTGAGTTACGTCAAAGCGCTTGGCTTTGAGCTAAAAGATCGAGGCATCGTGCAGGTCTCGATGAATCTGGTCAATTACGAGAAGACGCCGATTTTTCGCGCGTTTGAGTTCGTCAAACAGGAAGCTGAGTACTATGGCGTCGCTGTGTTGGAAAGCGAGATTGTTGGCCTCGTGCCGCAACGTGCCCTGGATGCTTGCGCTGAGCGAGCTTTGCATTTGACGGGGTTCAGTCCTGATCAAGTGCTTGAAAATCGCCTTCAAGCGGTGCTCGGTCAATCGGCAGCGCCCAGCGGTGACTTGTCCAGCTCAATCGGCCACTTTGCCGACCTGGTTTCAGCGGGAACACCCACGCCCGGCGGCGGGAGCGTGGCAGCTTATGCCGGCGTGCTGGCGGCTGCGTTGGGTCAGATGATGTGTCACATGACCATCGGCAAAAAAAAGTTCGCCGATGTCGAAGCCGATGTGCGGGACATTCTGGCTCAACTGGGAGAGCTGCGACATAGCCTGACGCAAGCTATTGCCGCCGATGCCGAAAGTTTTGATCAAGTCATGGCAGCCTATCAATTGCCCCAGCAGACCGACGAGCAACGTCAAGCCCGGCAGCAAGCCATCCAGGCGGCTAGCAGACGAGCGACGGAAGTCCCACTGACCACTGCGCAGCGCGTGCTTCGTGTTTTGACATTGCTGGCCTCGTTGGCCAAGCTGGGCAATCCAAATTTATTGACCGATGTGGCGACTGGGGCGCAACTAGCCGTGGCCGCCATCACCGGCGCTTATTACAATGTGATTGTCAACCTAAGCTCCATTGACGATCAGCACTACGTCGCTGCCTGTCGCCAGCAAATTGGGGAGATCGTCGAGCAAGGGTGCGTGTTGGCGGCCGAAGTCGAACATATCACGTTGAGCAAGATATCGTCGTCAGCAACTTGACGGAGCCCATCATGCTGATGCAGCAACCTGACGGAGTCGCCACGCTGGTGCAGCAACCCGCTTGAGGCGGAACGTGTGTAAAACGGCTTCGTCAGCAGCTTGATGAAGCCGTGCCTACAACTGATGCGGTTGACCTGCGACGACCGCGTGATAGATCGTGTGCGTTCATTTGCCATCACGCGATATGAAGAGGCCGCTGACACGGTTTGCCGGCGCGTGGTGGTTTGGCTCATGAGCCGGCGGTTCCTTAACAACCAGTTGTTTTTGTGGATCACCGGGTCATCTTGCCCGCTTGGACTCGGTCAATGGATTCGCATAATAACCCGACCGTGTGCGAACTGATGCTTTGTGGGTCTTCTCTGATGGTTTGAGTTCAACTCGAACAGTGCGCCACTTGCCGTCTCGTTCGGCGTTGGTGGGGTAATAGCCGATAACATACTGCGCGCGTAGCTCTCGAGCGATGCTCTGAGCAATTCCGTCCAGCTCACTCAATGACTCAGGGTAGAAGACGCGCCCGCCAGTGGCCTGGGCGATGTGTTCCAAGTAGCGCCGTGCGCGTTTTTCCTGTCGGCTGATCTTTCGTTTTCCGGTGCCCTTGAAAATGTTGTATTGGTCAGCGCCAATGCCGGCGGTGAACCCGATGACGTAGACTTGCACGTCAGAGGCGCGAAGCGCTTCCAGCACCTGTGATTCCGTGTAGTAGCTATCGCGTTCCTCCCCGTCGCTAATGAGGACAATCGCTTTTCGCCGATGCTTGGCCTGCTTTTGTGCATGTTGAACAGACAGGTAGATGGCATCGAGCAGCGCCGTTTGACCGTGCGCCACCAGATCACCGAGGGCTTCTTCAATGTCTTCTATCTTCTTGGTGAAATCTTGCACCAACTCGGCTTGGGCTTTGAATTCAACCAAGAAAAATTCGTCTTCGGGATGACTTTCCCGAATCAGGCGCAGCGCCGCAGCGATCACATTGTTCAGCTTCGGGGCCATGCTCCGACTGGTATCCACCACCAGACCGATACTGGTGGGCACTTCCTCCTGACTAAAGAAGGCCACCTGTTGTTTGACATTATCTTCAAAGAGGATAAAGTCGGTTTGCGTCAAACCGGTGACGAAGCGATTCTGTGAATCCAGAACGGACACATCCAATGTGACAAGCTCCGACAGCAGCTTGATCGTGTCAGTCGGCTCTTGTTGCGGCGAAGTAGCAGGTTTTGGGTTTTGTTGTGGCTGAGCGTTAGCCCATCCAATTTGATGCGTGCCTGTCAGGGATACACACAAGCCAATGGCGATGATGAAGTCGAGGAGGGAAGAGAGAGCTTGGCGGCGTGCATTACGGTTTTCGTGGCGCATAATAGCCCTCTCGACCGCGAACCCGCAGGCGCGGCAAGCCCCGTTGAGGAGTCACTTTGACGCGCAGCTTTCGCCACTCTCCATTGGCGGCTACATTGGTCGGGTAAAAGCCGAGGCTGTATTGATGCCGCAGCTCCAGCGCGATGCGTGTGATTACGTCATCCAGTTCAGGCACCGTGTTGGGGAAGAATGCCCGTCCGCCTGTGAGCGAGGTGATCTCCTCAAGGATCGCTCGGCCCATCGGCTCCTCCTGTGAGTAGCCGCCAAAGGTGCTAAAGACGCCGATGGCGTATATCTGCACGCCGGTTTCTTTGATCTGTTCGCGCAGTTGCCGGTAGGTGTAACGTGATGAATTGTCCATGCCGTCGCTAATAATGAGGATTGCGCGACGTCGTTGCTGACCCTGCGCCACCTTCTCGATCGCCAGATAAGCGGCATCATACAGCGCCGTCCGTCCTGATGGTTCGCGTAGCATGAGCCGTGATGTCAGTTGTTGTCCGCTCGTGGTGAAATCTTGTAGCAATTCCGGTCGTTCATTAAAGCCGATGAGGAAAAACTCGTCATCAGGATGGGAAGCGTCAATGAACCGGCTCAAAGCTAATCTGGCTCGTTGAATCTTTTCCTTCATGCTGCCAGAGAGATCGAAGACAATTCCAATGGTGATCGGAGCGTCTTCTTCAGCAAAGAAGACGACCTCTTGCTTGATCTTCTCATCGTAGATTTCAAAGTGTTCCTTGCGCAGGCCGGTCACAAAGCGATCGTATGGGTCCAAGACCGTGACCGGCACGGTGACTAAGTCAACGTCCAAACGTACTGTGGCCGCTGTCTCCGGTTGTGTCGGCGAAGGCGTTCGCTGTTGAGCGCGAAGGTTGAGCACGGCGATGAGGGCTACGACAACAACCGCCAATGGAGCGGCCCTCTTGATGATTCTTTTGACTGACTGGCTCGTCGAATTCATCATGGCCGTCACTCCTTGTGTAGTCTCACAGGGGATTATCCATATCCTGTGATCGGCTGTAAAGACCGTTCATGATGAATTGAGAAATGGCGTCGGCTCGCCGTTTCATGAGCATTCCTCAGGGTCTCTTGACAAATTTGGGGAATGTTTGACGAGTGATGATCACCGGTTGATCGGGGGTGATCGTAGGCGGCAATTGAATTTCGCGCCCATTGATTGTGACCAGCAGTTGAGAGGCATCGCCATTGTAGATAACGATACGGTTCGTGGCCTGGAAGACGCGCCGGTCGCCTGCTTGAAGCGTTTCGCCACGCGCCATGTCAGTGTCAGCTTGGACCACCACATAGCTGGAGCCAACCGCTCGGATGCTGAGGTCAAGGCGAGTTGGAATCGGAATATCTGCAAGGGGCGGCGGCGAGGTGGATGGTTCTGGCTCGGGCTGTGTCTCAGCCGATGTGTCCAGTGGTTCTGTCTCAGCGGCGGCGCGGGGTTGTTGGGCTGGAGGCTGCTCCGTGGCCGGCGCTGTGACAACTGCTGGCGGCTCCTGCAGTTGTTCTGCTGGCGGAGTCGGTAAGGAGGGCGCCGGTGGTGTTGGTGTTGGCATCGCCAGCGTGGGCACGTCGGTCGAAACAGGCGTGGTTG
The DNA here is from genome assembly GCA_025054955.1 of Blastocatellia bacterium. Lineage (NCBI taxonomy): Bacteria > Pseudomonadati > Acidobacteriota > Blastocatellia > Blastocatellia bacterium. The sequence continues at coordinate 43,510 of JANWZE010000127.1, forward strand.
CGTACGTTCGCTTCCAATAATGCCAACCGGCCAGCCCACCCAGGGCTAGGACAACGAGGATCGCGCAGGTGATGACCACATTCGCCCACCGTGGCGACCCCGACTTGCTTGCCAGCGCGCTCGGCGCCAAGTGAGGCGGGGTCGGTTCCGGCTCTCCAGACTGTTGATAGTACAGTTTCAGCGCATGAGTTTCATCCATGCCGACAGCGCGAGCAAATGAGCGAATGAAGGAGCGGGTGAACAAGCCGCCCGGCAGCGCGCTGAAGTCGTTCTCTTCAATGGCGCGAAGGAATCGCACGCTGATGCAGGTGGATTGCGCAATATCGTTCAGGCTTATTCCCAGCCGCTCGCGCCGTCTTCTTAGCTCCTCGCCGAGAGTGGCAGCTTGCGCCTCTACCACAACTGACTCTACCTGCGTCTCCATACATCACCAGTAGGTCATAATATGGTTACAACCAACAGTACTGTCAAGCCTGCATTTGGGCGATCAATTCTGGCGGCATCGCGGTGGGACGCCGCTGCCGATTGAGAAAAATATGCACCGTCTCTCCTTCCGCTAACAGCGTTCCATCGGTTGCGCGAATCGCTTTATATGCAAACGTCAGCGAGCGGCTCCGCAATCGTGTCAGTTGCGTCGAGATTATGATCTGGTCGTCATAATACGCCGGATGGCGATACCGACACCGAGCCTCAGCAACGGCCATGAATAACCCGTGTTGTTGTTCCAGGTCACGATAGTTGATGCCGCGTTGGCGACACCATTCAACGCGGGCGACTTCAAACCAGATCAGGTAATTGGCATGGTAGACAACGCCCATTTGATCCGTTTCGGCATATCGAACGCGCAGGTGTGTGATCGTTGTTTTGGATGCGTTCATGAAGTTGATCAGCCGCTCTGTCGTTTGTCAGCAGGTTTGTTACTCAATCTGTTTGACCATGAACGGAAATTCTCCAACAGGACTGAGCCTCGTCCCGCTTTTTCCGTAGACGCGAATCGTGTATCGCTGCTTTGGCAATAGCTCTCGATGAATAGTCAGATTAAATGTCTCCAACCGATTTCTCTGGAGTTCATCCGTTTGCCAGACAATCTGTCCTTCGTCGTCAACAATCTCTGCGCGATAGAGTTCAAACCGCGACCGGGATTCCGGATTGAGAATGAGATGAAATCCCGTCGCCGTCTTGGGCAATTCGATTTGATTAACAGCGCGAGGCCCGCCACTTTGTCTGAGAAAGGTGGAGGAAAACAAGTCAAACACCGGCCAATTCACCCACGGTCCTGAGTACTGCTTCAGCTTTTCATTCAGTTGGTTGATCTCCTGAGATTTCGTCTGTTGCATCACTTGGTTCTGTTGTTCCAGCTCTTGAACCTGAGTCCAGAGCCGGGCGATGCGTTGTTCCGCTTGAGCCTGCACGTGCTCGACCTTTCTTTTCATCCACCACTGATAACCGACCAGAGCGAGCAGCAGGCCCAGTAGCAGTGAGAATACAATGAGCGTGCGTCGGTATCGCTGCTGCGTCACAAAGCCTCGCGGCGCGCGCCGTCTGCTGCTCAACCCAGGTTGATGAAGCGCGGCGGCATCAGCGCCGGCTTGTTGATCTAACGGCAAGCGACGTCGGTTCTGCTCCCATTGTTGAATGATTTCGTGAGGCAGCATGCCTGTTGTGAAATGATCGAGCAGTTGGCTGATCTCATGCGCCGTTGAGTTGCAGAGGTGACACTGGAGCAGGTGTTGTTCGATACTCTCTTGTTCTTCAGGAGCAAGATTGCTACCACGGAATGCCACCAGTCGCTCCAGGCTTGGATGCTCCGTCACAGCCGAATTAGCATTCAGAAGCGAGAACGAGAATGAGTTTTGGCCCCTTCGTTTGTTTGGCATACAAATTCCAACTGTTTGTTTCGGGCGTAATCATATCATAGACCAGGGCAATGAGCGACAACCGTCAAGACGCCAATCGCAGGCTGCGCCGGCCATACGAGCGGAATGTAACCGGGGGTGCGGCCTCTAAGTAGGTGGACAAGCGTTCTGGGACATTTTGGGGTGACAGGACGTTTTAGCGTGCGGTGACGTGTCACCGCTTTCCGGCCAAAGCTGCGACATGTCGCAGCACTCCAAAAACGCCACGAACTCTTGTCACGTTACTTAGGCAGCGGCCGACTACCACAGGCGTGGTGAAGCTGCGCGACCTCTGGTCGTGTTGCCGTAGGCGCGCCAATGGAGGCTGCAACGCTCTGATGGTGAGTTCTCTCAAGACCGGGGCTGCAGGCTCGTTGCAGGCGTGCGCCAGACGTTCCCACCGTCATGGGTTGAATGATCGCGTGCCGATGCTGATCCTTCGCCGCGAATTATTCTGACCGCCCAGATGGCTCCGACATCAGCAGTCCCAACGCAATGGAGAAGAGTTTGGCCTCTGCTGTGTCAGACCGTGAGGGAATCAGGATCGGCGCGCGCGCGCCAACAACGACATGCGCAAGCCGAAACCCAGCGAAATAGGTCGTGCTCTTGGCCAATATATTGGCCGCTTCCATATCCGGCGCAACGAGGATGTCTGCATGACCCGCGACTGGCGACTCAATCTGTTTGACGCGGGCTGCATCGGCACAGACAGCCGCGTCCAGCGCCAGCGGGCCGTCTACCACACAGCCTGGTATTTGCCCGCGACGGTTCATCTGAGTGATGATGGCCGCGTCGAGCGTCGAAGGAATAGACGCCGAAACTTTTTCAGTGGCCGACAACAACGCGACTTTTGGCTCTGCGTAGCCGAGCGCGTGAGCCACCTGTACGGCGTTCAGGATGATCTGGACTTTTTGCTGGCGATCCGGATGAGGAACCACTCCGCCATCGGTGATCAGTATCAGCTTGGTCTCATTCGGTTGCCGGACTTCACACACGAACACGTCGCTCAACAAATGCCCGATGCGCAATCCATCGGCTGGGTCCAGCACTGCTTTCATCATGGTCGCTGTGTCCACAGCGCCTTTTAACAAGATCGAAGCGTCGCCCGCATGCACCAACTGAACAGCGCGACGGGCGGCCGTTTCGTCATCCGCGCAATCCAGCACCGATTCGGGGAAAACCTCTGCGGCGGCAACATCTGACCACGCCTGCTTGATCTCATTCGCGGGTCCAAGCAGTATAATCCGAACAAGGCCGAGTCGTTCAGCTTCGATAGCTGCCGTCAGCGCTGTGCGGTTCTGTGCGCCGATGACGGCAGTGGTTCGTCGCCCTACACGCTGCGCATAAGTCAGAAGTTCATCAAGGTTGTGAATCATCGCTGCCTCACTCATACTCGCGAGCTGATTCCTCGCCCCGCAGCACGCGCAGGGCGCCCAGCGCCAATGCTTCCATTTCAAATTCGCCAGGCATGACCATCACCGGGGCAATGAACAAAACCCGCGCGATAATCCAGCTCGTCAACATGCGAGAATGTGCAAGCCCGCCGGTCAGGATGATGGCATCCACTCGTCCGGCCAATACTGTCGCCATCGCGCCGATCTCTTTAGCGATCTGGTAAGCCATTGCTTGATATACTTCATGAGCCAATCTATCGCCCTGAGCAATGCGTTGCTCCACTTCAGTGGCGTCATTGGTGCCAAGGTAGGCCATCAGCCCGCCTTCCCCCATCACCATGCGTCGCACTTGCGATTCGGTGTACCGGCCAGAGAAACAGAGCGTGATGAAATCCTGAAGCGGAAGACCGCCGGTTCGTTCCGGAGAAAACGGGCCGCTGCTGGCGGCGTCATTGGCGTCAATGATGCGGCCGCCCCGAACCGGGCAAACAGAAATGCCGCCGCCCAAATGGGCAACGACCCAGTGCGAGTGCTCATAGGATTTTCCTAATAACTGAGCTGCGCGTCGCGCCACAGCATGGATATTCAGCGCATGAGAGAGGCTCCGGCGTGCAATGGCCGGATGCCCAGAGTAGCGCGCCAATGGCTCAAACTCGTCAACCGAGACGGGGTCCACCACGAATCTGGCTGTCTGCTCTGGTTCTCCTATGTCAGCGGCCAGCGCCGCGCCCAAGTTCGATACATGCTGACCTTGCACCCCACGCCGTGCATCCTCCAACATGCGCTCGGTGATGCGATACACGCCGCCAGGCACCGGCTTGAGCAAACCGCCCCGCGCGACGACGACGTCAAAATCGGCTTCCGTATAACCCCAGCGACTGAGAGCTGTTCTGATCGCCTGCCGTCGAAATTCAAACTGGTCCCACACCGTAGGAAATTGCTTCAACACAGCCGCCTCATGCGCGAGCGACTCGCTGATGATCATCCGCTCGTCTTCAAAGACAGCGACTTTGGTTGATGTCGCGCCTGGATTGATAACCAGAATCCGGTACATGCTCCTCCACTTATCGAGAACGTCGTTGGTCGGGCAGCGTGTTCACCTGCTTCTGCTGAGGCCTGCCCGAAGCGCCCTGTGCGCGCGCTCGTAGTGTATCCTTGTTTGCGCGGTTCGCGCGCTCGCGTCGCACATGAACAACTTGGAGCGGGTCTTGGGCGTGTGGCGTTGCGTTTGAGCACATAAACATCATTTCTTCCGCAAATGATAGAAGAGGCCGCCGGCCAACGCATAGCATCCCGTTGCGATCAGTGTCATTCGCGAGAACCCGATGCTCATGGCCAACAGCGGTGCGCTGACCGTGGCGACGACCGACGCAAATCCATTGACTGCCCACGCCCATGGAATCAGCGCCGGCGCTGCTTCTGCGGTGCGTCGCAGTCCCATCGGAAAAAGGTGACCCAGCGCGAAGGCCAATGGCGCCATCGTGAATGCGGCGTTTGCCATCCGCCATCCCAGCGGCCAGGATTGAGTCAACGCCAACCACTTATCGAGCCAGGAGAGGTAGCTCAGTGAGAGCGCAACGATCACTGCGGCCGCCGCCGTGACCACATGCTGCGGCGTCGCTCGCCATCGTCCGCTCCACTGACTGCCCAGGCCGCCAAACACCAGAAATGTGGCGATCACTGCTGCTGCTGAATAAATCGGATGTGAGAGGTAGAGAATCAACTTCTGCAGAAATCCTATCTCCAGCAGCATGAACCCAACTCCCAGCATGCTGAAATAGGCCAGCGTGATCGTTCTTCTGCTGACTCCCCGCAACGCAGGCAAGCCCGGCAGCAGTGGCGCCAGGATCATGATCGAGGCAAGCGCCGCAACTTGGATGAGTGCCACCAGCAGCAACAATGAGCCAAGTTCCAAAAAGGCTGGCAGCGTCCCCTTCAGTTGCTCGCGCATATCGGGCAAGGCGCGCCACCGGACAAACTGATTGAAATAGGGTCGGTCATCCGTCGGCGCTTCAATGGCGAAAAGGTATTGACGTAGAAACTCGGATCGGCTCGGTCCGAGCAATGCCTGGAAGGCTTCCACCTCATAGGTTTGATCTATGACGTGGAATTGATTGGTTTCGGAAGGATGCAGGTCAGGCAAATAACAGAGATCAAACCCGCGATCCTGGCTGAATGAACGGATACGTTGCAAGGCTTGCGGCGTCCACGGCTGTGTTGCAAGCAGCAGGGTCGCTGTCTCCCAACTGCGAATCATCGCGAGATGCGCAGCCGGCTCCAGATTGCGGCGGCGCAACGTCTGCGCGGCCAGATCAAAGATGCGCAGGTGGTCGCGCGGTGGATGTTTGGTGTAGACAGTCACAGAGAGCAGGCCTCGCTCAGTCAGGTGATCAACGAGCATATCAAATGCCTGAACCGTGTACAGGTAAGATTCCATCGCTGCCCGCAAGCTGCCGCCGGTTGTGCCGGAGGGATCAAAGAGCGGTAGTTGAATCAGATCAAATCGTCGGCTCGCAGCGGCCAAGAAGCCTCGCGCATCCTGCTCGTGCAGTTCGACAGTCGGCGCCCGATAGATTGAGCCGCCCAGATCGGCCAACGGGCCGAGCATCGTTTCGATGATCTGTCGGTTGTTTTGCAACGCTACGACCTGCTGGCTTCGATGAAATAGCGCCAGCCCGATAGCCGCGCCGCCGCCCGCTCCGATGACCAGCGTGCGCGGTTGCTCAACGAGCTGATACGCCAATGCGCCTGTCGTGTAGTCAAGAAATGCCCATGCCTGTGGATGCTCGACATCATAGATGATGTTCGTCTCATCTCCGTCCACAAGCAACAGAACACGCGAGGGAATCGGATGCGGATTGAGCAGGCTCATCCCCGGCGGGGCATCGTGAACGGCTGGCCCTCGGACAACATCAATGCGCCCCAGCGGCCCGAACTGCGTATGAATGATCTCGGTTCCCGGCTTGGCCAGCTCTAGCGAGAGCTTTTTGTATGGCGACAGAATCACGGTGGGAGGAAACAACCAGCCTGTCAGAAATAATCCCACGCCGACGAGCGTCATCACGCCGATTGCTTTGGCGCGCGGCCACGGCACCAGCATCACAGCCGCCAGATACGCGAGCGCGGCCAGCGCCATCAGCACGCCTTCCAACGGCAGCAGCTCCATCAGCACAATCGCGCCGAGCGCGCCCGCGCCCGACCCCATCATGTTGGCCGCATAGTGTCCGTGAATATGCTCAGGCCGGTCCATCAGCGCCAAGCCGATCAATCCTCCAGCCAGAAGAAATGGCGCAAGCATCGCGCATTCCAGACCGAAGATATGAAGCCACTGACGCGGTAAATTCCAGGCCAGATAGTGCTCGTCGAGAGGAATTTTTTGACTTACCCAGACCGACAATGGAAGGCTATAGGCAAACGTCACAGCCAATCCCCAGAGCCATGCTGCTCGGCGTTGAAGAATAGGTTTTTGCCAGAGCGTGAGCGCCGTGCCGCTTGCGCCGAAGCCGAGCAAGGCAACGCTGATAACCATTGAGGCAAAGTAATACCAGTAGCGCAGCGAGAGCACTCGCATGAGCGCCAGTTCCAATCCGATCACGGCCAGTGACATCAGGAAGATGGCCAGCCGCAGACGCCACACACTCATCCTTTGCCTCGAACGAGCGGGACAAACCGTACTGGCATCAGATTTCGCGTTCGGATTTTCCCGTCAGCATTTTTCTCCACCAGCATCAACGATTGCGTGCCCAGCGGCGGGCCGACGGGGATCACCATGCGTCCGCCTTTCTTTAACTGGGCGATCAGTGGCGGCGGAATTTCGCCGGCGGCAGCCGTCACGATGATCGCATCAAACGGCGCTTCTTCCGGCCAGCCGTAGTAACCATCACCGTGCCGCACTTTCACCACCGTATAACCCAATTTGTGAAGTCGCGCCTGCGCCTGTCGCATCAGTTCGCCGATGATTTCGATGGTGAAGACATGAGGCGTGAATTCCGTCAGCACAGCCGCTTGATAGCCCGACCCGGTGCCGATTTCCAGCACACGAGAGTCCGGCTGCAAACGGAGCAAGCGGGTCATCTCCGCTACGATGAACGGTTGGGATATGGTCTGCCCGTAGCCAATCGGAAGCGGCGAATCCCTGTAAGCTTCTGCGGCGAGCCGTTCAGGAACGAATTCGTGTCGCGGCACGCGCGACATCGCTTGTAACACAGCTTGATCGCTCAACCCATACTCCTGAATGCGTCTGACCATGGCGTTGCGCTCGGCTTGACGAGCCTCAAATCGCGGCGGTGACCATGTCTGTTTTTGTGTGGTCGGCTGACCGGCCATGGGCGCTCCGTAGGCTAGTGAGACCGCAATCGCGCCGACGAGAAATCGGATCGAAACCGTAGTGAGTTTATCCTGTTGAATCCGTTTCAGTCGCATCATCCATCAACCAGTTGCTCTGAATGTGCTCGATTATTCTACACCGTTTTCATTCGAGGGGAAACATCGCGGCCATCTGAGGAGTTGCTCATGTCGCCGGTCGCGACAGCCCGAAACGATGAGCATGGAGCACCGGCTGGAACGCCTGTGCCACACGGCTCAGGAAGTGACGCGCCGTGGTCGGTTCAAAGCGGCGACGTTGCCTAGCGGGATGGCCGATCGCTCGAATATCCTGTCGCTGGCCGGTTGCATTGCATGAGAGCGAGAATGTATAACATCACCATGAAGTGCACCAGCGATGTCATCATCATTGGCGGCGGCATCATCGGCTGCTCGATTGCGTATCGTTTAGCTCAAGCCGGACTGCGCGTCATCGTGGTCGAACGCGGACAGCCTGGCTGTGAAGCCTCGACCGCAGCCGCCGGAATGCTGGCTCCGCAATCAGAAGCTGCTCATGGCGTGTTGGGCGCATTCTCTGAGTTATGTTACGCCAGTTGGCAGTTGTATCCTGACTTTGTTCAGCACCTGCAAGAGGACGCCTCGTTCACGGTTGATTACCGTCGTGATGGGAGTCTCTTTGTCGCTTTCGATTACGTAGAGGCAGAGGCGTTAGCCGGCCTGGTCGAGCGTCAACAAGCGGCGGGTCGTCCGGTTGAAGAATTGTCACCCGCGCAATTGCGAGAGCTGGAGCCGCTTCTCTCTGAGCACGCGCAGGTAGGCGTCTGGTTGCCTGACGATCATCATGTGGATACGCGCCTTTTGATGAATGCCTTGACGGTGGCGTGTTTGCGGCGTGGCGTTCAGTTCATCACCGAGACGCCGGTGATTGGTCTGGCATCTGAAGGTGCTCGCGTCATTGGCGTGCGTGTTCCCGGCAGCCTGCTCTCAAGCGCATTCGTCGTCAATGCCGCTGGCAGTTGGGCGGGATTGGTTGATCCTTCCATGATGCAATTTCCTATTCGGCCGATTCGCGGTCAGATGGTCCAGCTCAACATCCAACCACAGCCGGTTCGGCATCTGCTCCATTCGACAGGCTGCTACATCGTGCCGTGGCCAGATGGACGATTGCTGATTGGCGCGACTGTGGAAAATGTCGGATTCAACAAATCAGTGACGGCTCAAGGCGTTCATCAATTGCTCAGCGCGGCGTTGAAGATGTTGCCAGCTCTGCATGGGGCGACCGTTCAAGGAACATGGGCTGGATTGCGACCTGATACGGAGGATAATCTCCCTATTCTCGGCCCTGCTCAATGGCAGAACGTGATCATGGCGACAGGCCATTTTCGCAATGGTATCTTGCTCGCGCCAGTGACAGCGCAGTTGCTCACGGAGCTCATCACCACGGGGGAAGCGTCGCGTTCGTTAGCGCCTTACAGTCCGCAGCGATTTCTCAAGGAGTCAACGGAGAGCGCTTCAAGTTGAAGCGATTTGAACCGTATCCACGATGCCTACGATGGCCGCGTCAATGGGACGATCCTTACAATCGGTGGCCATGCGAGCCGAGCTGCCCGACACCACGATGACCGTTTCGCGGTATCCCGCGCCAACGGTATCAACCGCCACCAGGTAGCCGGATTCGTCGTGCCCTTCAGGGCTGACTGGACGCACCAGCAGGAGTTTTTTCCCTTGTAGCCGTTCGTCCTTTCGCGTGGCCACCACTGTGCCGAGAATGCGTGCCAGGATCATGATGATTTCTTGGTGCGGGCTTTGGGGCTGACGGGCAACGCCTCGTCCACCGCTTGATGCGGACGAGGGATGACGTGAACGCTGACCAGCTCTCCAACCCGTCGTGCCGCGGCCGCGCCGGCGTCGGTGGCCGCTTTCACCGCAGCCACTTCGCCACGCACAATGGCCGTGACGAAGCCGGCACCGATCTTTTCGTAGCCGATCAAGGTGACATTCGCCGCTTTCACCATGGCGTCGGCAGCTTCGATCATGGCTACCAGACCCTTGGTCTCGATCATTCCCAATGCATCCATCGTGCTATCCTCCGATTCATGTTGCCGCGCATATCATAGAAAGCTCTCGGATCAGACGCAAGGAGCGTTCACCGTCCACGTTGCTCGGCGAGCGCGCGCAGCAAGAGCTCCACTGACTCAGCGATCAGGTCAATCAATTGCTGCCGGCTTAATGTGATCGCCTCATCAGACGCCGCCTGGCGATGAGCCGTCGTCATAGGCATTTGCGCGCGGCACAGTTCCGGCGTCGGCGACGACATGCCGGCCTTCTGACGAATTTCAAACAGCTTGCTGACCGCCTCCGGCGTCAACGGCTTTTCTTCACCCACCAATCGCGCGACCAATGCAATGCGAGCAAAATGTTCCAACGTTTCCATCCGGTAATAGGCTTGCTCAACTGTAGCGCCGCAGGTCAGAGCGCCATGATTGGCCAGCAACAACGCATCGTAATGAGCAATGTATGGTTTGATTGCGTCGGCCAGTTCAGGCGTTGTGGGTGTGCCATACTCAGCCAGCGGAATGCAGCCGAGCGTCAGCACCACTTCTGAGATCAACGGCGTCGTCAACGGGATGCCCGCTGCGGCAAAGCCTGTGCCAACGGGCGGGTGAGCATGGACGACCGCCTGCACATCAGGGCGTTGATGATAGATCGTCAGATGCATGACAAGCTCCGACGACGGCTCAAGATGTCCCTGCAGTTTCCGCCCCTGCTCGTCCACGACAACGAGCATATCGGGCGTCAAAAAACCTTTGCAGACGCCGGTCGGTGTAGCCAGAATCCGTCCCTTGTCAGGAAGTCGGGCGCTAATGTTTCCGTCGCCAGCGGCAATATAGCCTCGCTGGTACAAGCGCTGACCCGCTTCGATGATTGCGTGACGAATCGCCTGTTGATCCATGCGCGGTGCAAAATAGCTTGGCCAGCTTGATCCGTCAAGAGGCTGGTTTTTCGCCGACTGTCGTGAATATGCAAATCGGCTCGGGGCGAGAATGCAACGTAGTCCGTCAAGGGACTGATTTTCGCCGATTGTCGTAGGCACTGCGCCAGCAGTAGCTCTTGTCGGTCTTGTCTCTGCTGCGCGGACAGGCCAGAATATCCGCCCGTATGATCGCAAGCTTAACCGGCATTCTCAGTCACAAGCAGCCGACCAGCATCATCGTGGATGTTCATGGCGTTGGCTATGAGGTGAAGATTCCGCTTTCAACATACTATGAATTGAACGACGTCGGCTCGCCCGTCTCGTTGCTGATTTACACCTACGTGCGCGAGGACACGTTGCAACTGTTTGGCTTTCGCACGCAGCAGGAGAAGGAGCTTTTCTTACACCTGATCAATGTCAGCGGCGTTGGGCCGAAGCTGGCCGTTACGATCCTCTCCGGCTTGAGCGTGGATGAGCTGGTCATGGCGATACGCACCAATGCCGTCGCGCGGCTCTCCTCAGTGCCGGGGATTGGTAAGAAAACAGCGGAACGATTGGTTGTTGAACTGCGCGATAAGCTGGCCGGCATGACCACTGCCGAAGCTGAAGCGGCGTTTGCTCACGCGACGGCAGCAGATGCAACCGGCGAAGCTGTCAAGCAAGACGTCATCTCAGCGCTCATCAATCTCGGCTATAGCCGATCAGCAGCAGAACAAACGGTCACCGCCGTCATGGCCACAGAATCAAACCACGCGATGGAATGGATTTTGAAGCGGTCGCTCCAGCGGCTGTTTCGCTGAACGCGAGAGACTAGAGCGGTTTGCCAATCACTCTACCCTGGGGCGCGCACTTGCAGCGTGCATGAGCCCGCAGACGGGCGCTCCCCGGGTAAAGGCAATGGAAGATCGCTCTAAGTGAACAAGCTGATGGAACGCGGATGACACGGATTGGGCTGATCAACGCGGATCAATCCGTGAAAATCCGCCGCATCCGCTTCATCCGCGTTCTATCGAAACTCCACTAGCTTAGAGCGGTTTGTGAATGAGTTTACCCTGGGAACGCACGGTTCCAGCATGCATTAGTCCGCAAGATGTGAGGCCTCAGCTAAACGCAACTGAGGATCGCTCTAGGTGCTGCGGGGATCATGGAAGAAAGTTGAGCAACGTGTCACGCTGCGCCTGCTTCCTGCTCCTGCTTTCCATGTCGCTTTATCACACATGGCCTTTCTCTGGACTATCGGTATCATCATGTCAATTTCACTTCATTGTCGCCCAGAGCAGGCTATTTCTGTTTGGCCGAGTGGATGAACTGATGGAGCACCTGTTGAATCAGGCGCTCCGGTACATCATGGACGATGGTTGCTTCACCAATGCGCACCGGCGCGATGAACGTCAGGCGCCGATGGCGAGCTTTCTTGTCATGGCGCATCGCTGCCAACCAGGCATGTGCATCGAGGTCGGCCACTGTCGGTAAACGACCGATGGCATACACGGCGGTTTCAATCCGATCAACGTCAGATTGTGGCAGCAGAGCCAACTGGCGGGCCAATCGGGCCGCGAGGATCAATCCGTACCCCACTGCCTCGCCATGGAGAAATCGGCGATAGCCTGTGATCGCTTCCAGCGCGTGGCCGAACGTATGACCGAGATTGAGCAGTTGCCGTCGGCCTGCTTCGCGTTCGTCGCTGGCGACGATATCAGCTTTAATGCGGCAACAGCGAGCAATCACGTCAATCAGTTGTGCTCGTGTATGAATCCCCTGACTGATTTGCTCGAATAAAGCGGGATCAGCCAGCAGGCCGTATTTGAGCGCTTCGTATAGACCTGCGCGAAACTGACGTGGCGGAAGCGAATCCAGCAGGGCGACGTCGGTGATGACCAATTTTGGTTGATGGAATGCGCCGACGAGATTTTTGCCTTCAGGCAGATTGACGCCGGTTTTGCCGCCGATCGAGCTGTCAATAGCCGCAAGCAAGGTTGTTGGAATGTGGATCAACGCGATGCCGCGCATGAAAGTGGCAGCAACGAATCCGGCCACATCGCCGACCACGCCGCCGCCGAGCGCCACGATGGCCGCATGCCGATCCAGATGCTGCTGGGCCAGTGCCCGATGAAGGCGGGCCACCGTGTTCAATGTTTTGTAACGTTCGCCATCGCCCATTAGCGCGGTCACCGTGTGAAATCCCGCTGCGGTTAAACTGCTGGTCAGTGTCTGGCCATACAGGGCAAGTACGCTCGGATTCGATATGATGGCGAGCGAATGCGATGAGCGACCGAGCGCCGAGCGGATCAAGGAACCGGCGTTCGGCAACAGGTGAGCGCCAATACGAATGTCATAGCTGCGTTCGCCAAGCTCAACGGAGATCAGCCGTGCGCGGCTGGCGCCTCGTTGTTGTGTGATGTGAGAGGTCAGGTCGGTCATGTTCGTTTGAGGGAGCGGGTGCATTCACTGATCACCTGATCGAACGAGAGTGTGCCCAAGTCGGCCAACGAGGCCAGTTCTTCTGCTGTATACTCGCCGCCACTGCTCCACAGATCAATCAACATATCTGCCGCTTTCTTGGATGTCCACCATTTCGTGCCGTAGCGTGTTTTCAGGCGCTCCCGCAATGCAGCCTCGAATAGCCAGCCGCGCAACCGATCAATGGCTGAGTCATCATCGTGGAGCACGTCAACGCAAGCGTCACCATCATGGCGAAATCCTGTGGCGTCTGTCAGGCATTGCGCGTATTGCTCAGTAGTGGCAGACCAGTCGCCGGCGGTGTGAAGCGTCTGCTCCACAGGTACGGTCGCCGCCGCTTGGCGGATGAGAAGCAATTTTTGCAGCCAGCCGAGCGTAATCAGCGTGCTTGATTTGACAATATGTAACATTTGCTCGAGCCAGACTCGATCGAGCGTCAAATATTCAAATAAGAATCCGAATCCATGAAGAAGGGCCGGGTCGCCGCAGACACGGAATTCAATGAGCAACGTCGGCGACATCCAGGCGTAGCGTTGTGCGCGTCCAGCTTCGTGGAGCAGGCATTGGTAGTGACGCAGTCCGCTGCCGACGGAGACGGATAAATGAATTTCATCAGGGATACGCGCCGGAAAGGTTCGCGTCCAAGGTCGCTTGCCGACTCGTTCGTGGGCGTCAATACGGATGTTGGTTGCTTTGTCTCGATCAATTCCGAGGTCATGCTGAATTTCACGATAGACTGCCAGCAAGCCATCTTCGGGGAACTGTGGGGCAAACGAGGGCAGATGCAGGAAGTAAGGAAGGTCGGCTTGCGTCGCCTGCCCGCGTGGTAAGCCGAGCAGATTTGGCAGCGCGTGGTCGAGTTGATCGAAATAGACGCTCTCGGTCTCTTGCAGAAGACGCGATGCCGCGCGGAGGTACTCTGATCGGTCAATCGGAGTGTGGCTCGCTCGCATTGATTCGTAGTCAGCGTATCCCAGCGATTGAGCGGCCGCGTGTCGTTCGTGCCATTGCTGTTGTCGCAGCTCGTTGGTCCGCGCCAACCAGTCAAGATATTGTTGGTGCAAGTGGCGACGGTGGCGCGCGTCTGCTTCCGTTGCCAAGGCCTTCACCGCGGCATAGAGCGACACCAACTCACGCCCGTCATGCAGCATGGCTTGTTTCTCTGCTTTGGCCAATTGCTCCGTCAGTTGGTATGTGCGTTTGTTGATGTAGTGCGTTTGCGCGTAGCCAATCAGCAAGCGAATTCCTTTTCGTTGACGAGTGAAATAGTCTGGGATGGAAGTAAGACGGTGATCCAGTTCGCCGATTGCATCCGGGGTGAACAAGTCGGCGAAGCGATCATAAATCGGGTACAGTTCCAGTTGGTTTTTTTGACCTGAGTGGTAAAGGAATTGTTCTGTCAGCAGTCGTGTGTGAAACTGGCTGATGGCCTCTCTGTACTGCTCCAGCATAGCATGACTCTCAGTTCCGGTAGATTAAAGAGACCGCCGAGGTGATTTGTCAATATGAGCAGATTCTTGGGAAACGCGATGATTCATGCTCACCTTGAGCGCGCGATGAGAGAGATGGTGGGCCGTTAGCCCAGTCAGCAGCGCACCTGAGCTTTTGACGCCTTCATAGGTTTTCGCCGGTCGTGGGTTGAGTTATACCAATTACGGAGCGAAATACCACGTTGATGGGGTCAAAAAGCATGCCGAGAGATGAACCGACCGAGCGGCAATTTGGGAGCTTCACTCGCCGTTTGGTACGACGCTCAGTCGGAGCGGTGCTGCTGAGGACGCCCACGTTCCTCTCCGGCCGCACCGCTGTTTGAAACGGGTTGATACACACGGATGTTTTGTGTTGCCGCCCCGCGAAGCAGGATGCTTCTAAGTAACGTGACAAAAGTCCGGCGCGTTTTTGGAGTGCGCCGACGTGGCGCAGCTTTGGTCGGAAAGCGGTGACGTGTCGCCGCACTCCAAAAACCGTGCTCATTCAATGCTCTTGGCTTTGAAAAGTCCCGGCTCAACTCACTAGCCGCTGACGCGGCCGGCTACACATTGGCGTATGGTGCGGTAGCGGCGCTCGGTTGTCGGGGCGTCTCTTGGCGTATGCTCCCGTTGACAATTCAATAGCGACTGACGGGGCTAGAGATGTATAGATGCCAATGGCATGTGCTTGCAGGGTAAACTCATTCACAAGCCGCTCTGATGGCTTGACCATCGAGACACTGTTGAAGGAATCGCACGAGCAACGTGGCGGTGACATGCCGCCGATACGATTCGGTCGAGCGAAAATCAGTGATCGGGTGAATGTCACGTTGAATGACCTCTTTGGCCTGTTGGATGAGCTGCGGTGATAAGATTTTGTTTGTCAGGAAGGCTTCTGTCTGCCGCGCGCGCACCACTGTTGGGGCCACGCTCCCTAATCCGATCTGAATGGAGTTGAGCAATCCATCGGCTTGGACGCGCGCTTTGGCAGCAATGACCACTTTGGAAATTGCTTGCGCTTGTCGCGTTCCGACTTTATAGAAGAAGGTTCGTTCATCAGGTTGTTGTTTTGGGATGCGGACTGCTAACAGCAGTTCATCAGGCTGGCGAATCGTTTGCCGATAGCCCGTGTAGAACTCATTGATCGAAACTCGGCGTGTGCCGCGCGCGCTGCCCAGTTCCAGTTCTGCATCGAACACGGCCAAAACCGGCAGCGTGTCGCCCGCCGGCGAAGCGTTGACGATATTGCCGCCAATGGTTCCGCGATTTTGCGTCTGAACAGCGCCGATGGTCTTGGCAGCTTCCACCAGAATCGAGCAGTGGCGTTGGACAAGTGGCGAGTGAATGATCTCGG
Organism: Blastocatellia bacterium; assembly: GCA_025054955.1. NCBI lineage: Bacteria > Pseudomonadati > Acidobacteriota > Blastocatellia > Blastocatellia bacterium. The sequence goes on from JANWZE010000127.1 coordinate 59,379, forward strand.
TATAGGTCGTGAGTGCGCCCAGCCGTAGCGTGGTTTCCTCTTCGTGGATGCCGCGCAGCTCACGCAATGACCAGATATTCAGAACCTCGTGGGGGGCCAGCAGCCGCAGGTTGATCGAGACCATCAGGTCAGTACCACCGGCTAACACGTGAAGCTGAGCGCCACGCTCGCGCAAGATGGCGTAGGCTTCTTCCAAGGTTGTCGGCGAGTAGACGCGAATCGTCATCGTGGCTCGTGATTCAATTTCTGAGGGTCGAACGGCTACCGGGCGGTCGGCTCGGTTCACTCCCTTCAGCTTGCTCCAAGTGCCGCGTTGTTTGTTCGGTGACGCTGCCGACGGGTTCTTGATAGAGCGGATCACCCAACGAAGACGCCTGATCAAGCAAGCCGCTTGAGACTGGCTCAATCGTCTTTGGCGCCGCGCCGGCCGCTCCTGATGTCCTGGCGTAGAACAACCCGTAGCCCCACAGCGCCAACCCGATCATCAGCGGGATGAGGCCATTGGCCCATAGCACGTTAAACACCGGCACCACCTCCTCAGGAATGACGCCTCCGCTGACGAGGCCGCTGGCCAGTAAGTAAAAGAACAAACTGACGCCCACGCCCACACCGGTCGTAATCATGCCATGGCGAATGTATTTTTGCCGCTGCTCTTCTGGTGTCCGCGTTAACTCTTCAAGCTGCTTCACCAACTTGGGCAGCAGCGCTTCTCCCCAGATGCTATGGGCATTGGGGTCTGTCTCTTCGATCTTGCGCATGAGCGTCTGCGCCAGTCGCGCTCGGCTCACTTGATCTTCGGAGCGTTCAGCGCCTCGTTGCAATCGGCCAAAGAGCGCACTCAGATTCGTACCGCAACGGCGACAGAATTTCACGTTTGATTGATTCTCAGTTCCACACGCTGGACAATACATCACCCACCTCCATGCCCTGCTTTGGTGTTGCTGGTCTCCGGTCTGCCATCGCCTAACCGCGCAGCCCACTCAATAGCCTCAACAATTTTGGTGTAGCCGGTGCAGCGACACAGATTTCCCGCGATGAACTGCTTGATCTGATCATGGCTCGGATGTGGCTCTTGATCTAACAGTGCCTTGGCGGCCAGCAGCATACCGGGCGTGCAGATGCCACACTGCGTAGCGCCGGCTTGCCAAAACGCTTGCTGCAATGGATGAAGCTGATCGTGCTGGGCCAATCCTTCGACAGTCAGGATGACGGCGCCATCGAACTGGCAAATCGGCGCCAGGCAGGAATTGATCAACTGACCATCGGCAATCACCGAGCAGGCGCCGCACTCGCCTTCGCCGCAGCCTTCTTTTGTGCCCGTCAGATGCAGGTCCTGACGCAGCACATCGAGCAACCGTTTCATCGGCGGCGCTTCAATGGTATAGGATTTTCCATTGACGGTCAGTGAAATACTGATGCTCATTTGAACTCCTGATTTGGTCTCTGTCCCGCCGCTTGACAGGCCGCCTGGTGTAAACGTTCAGGGGTGATAGGCAGTTCGGTTACTCTTAGGCCGGTGGCTTGATAAATGGCCGAGGCAATGGCCGGCGCGCCGCCATCCATCGGCAATTCGCCGATGCCCTTAGCGCCAAACGGCCCGAACGGATATGGAGACTCAACCAGGATGGCGTGGATCTCTGGCGCATCAACCGCCGTTGGGATCAGATAGTTAGTCAGGCGGTTGTTGATCATGCGTCCTTGCTGCATGACGACTTCTTCCATCACCGCATAGCCAACGGCTTGTAGCGTCCCGCCTTCGATTTGACCTTCGGCTAAGATCGGATGGATGGCTCGTCCGACATCGGCTGCACTGATGACACGCAACACCTTGACCTCGAATGTTTCCAAATCCACTTCGACTTCGGCCACATCGGCGCCGAATGCGTAAGCCGCATAGGCGTCGCCACGGTACTCGCGCTCATCCCACTGCATACCGGGCGGCGGATCATATCGTTGAAAGACGCGCAGCGGACCATAGCGCTCGACATACGTGGTGACGGCATCGGCCAACGTCATAACCGGCGCATCAATGCAGAGCACATGCTCGTTTTCGATTTTGATCGCCTCGACTGAAACGCCGATCGCCTCAGCAGCCGTCGCGACTAATTTCTGTTTCAACTCGCTGGCGCACCGTTGAAGCACGCCGCCAATGATCATACAGGTACGCGAGGCAACAGTTGGGCCGCTGTCGGGCACGCGCGATGTGTCAGGATTTTCGATGAAGACCCGCTCATAGGGCAAGCCTAATTCTTCGGCGACAATTTGACAGAAAATCGTGCGCGTCCCCTGGCCGATTTCCGTTGTGCCGGTGTAGATGCTGGCCGTGCCATCCACCCGCAATTCCACAGCGGCTCCCGACCTCATATTTAATTCGCCGCTACCGGTAAATCCTGCGCCATGGTAGAAGAAGGAGAGTCCAACACCACGGCGTTTCGTTCCCGTCTGCCGGCTGTAGCGACGAACGAGTTGGTGATAATTGGCGCGAGCGACGGCAGCGTGGAGAACCTGATCGGAGCCGACGCTGTAATGAAGCCGCTGGCCGGTGGCCGTCCGATCGCCTTGGCGGAGCATGTTAATCTGTCGTAGCGTCAACGGGTCCATGCCAAGTGACTCGGCGATTTGGTCCATGTGCTGCTCAATGGCAAAGCAGACCTGTGGCACACCGAAGCCGCGAAATGCGCCATAGGGCGGATGATTCGTGGCGACCACTTTGGCTTCAATACGCAGGTTGTCGCAGTTGTAAGGGCCGGCGGCATGAATTGCGCCGCGCGAGAGCACGACCGGACTGAGCGTACAATACGCGCCGCCGTCCATCACGATGTCAATCAACATACTCATCAACCGCCCATCGCGTGTCACACCGGTTCGATGATGGATGCGAGCCGGATGCCGCTTGGTCGTTGCCGAAAGGTCTTCGACCCGGTCGTAGACCATTTTGACAGGCCGGCCTGTTTTGCGCGCCAGCACGGCCGCATGACCGGCGAGCATGTCAGGATATTCTTCTTTCCCGCCGAAGCCGCCGCCGGTGACTGTTTGCCGAACGATCACCTTCTCATCAGGTAGATCAAGAATGTGCTTCACCGCCCGATGGACATAGTGGGGGCATTGTGTTGACCCTTCAATGATCATCGCGCCGTCTTCACCGGGAATCGCGATCATGCCTTGCGGCTCGATGTAGAGTTGTTCCTGCGGTCCAACGCGGTATGTGCCTTCAATAATCCGATCGCTCTTGGAGAGGCCGCGTAGCACGTCGCCTTTGGTGATACAAATGCGTTTGAAAATGTTGTCCTGCTTAAAGAGCAGCTGTTTTCTGGCCAGCGCGTCATCCATGGAAAAAACGGCCGGCAGCGGCTCATACTCGATCTGAATGTGTTGGGCCGCTTCCTCCAGCACCTCCCGATCTTCGGCAGCCAACAACAAGATAGGTTCCTCAACATGTTTGACCTTACTCTCGGCCAGCAGCGGCTGATCATCCTCTATCAAGACGACAACGTTGCGCCCCGGAATATCGCGATAGTCAGCAATGACGACGCGGCTCCAATCAAACATTGGATCAAAATTGATGTACTTGATCAGCGCATGTGCCACCGTGCTGCGGATGGTCTTGCCATAGAGCATGCCAGGATACGTGATGTCGTCAACATATTTGGCTTCGCCGGTCAGTTTTTCGCGGCCTTCCTGACGCAGGACATTTTGACCAACGCTCATCGTATGAGCCTGTTGTTCGTGTCGCATCGGCGGAGAATCATAAGTGCTCTCGTGAGACTCGTCAACGAGCAGCCTGACAACAGGCTTGACAGCCGGCGGCCAACCACATACAACCTCACACCTAATGCGTACACATCCAGTCATGCAGAGCATTCAGCCCGTGATCGAACGCTCCCGGTTCGTCCGAACCGACGAGAAGAAGATGGCTCAACACGCAGCCTATCTCGCTTACGAAGAATTGCCCATCTGGGAGTGGCGCGCGCCCTACATGATTGCCGAAGATAGCCCAAGAACAATTGACTTTTTCTTGCTTCTGAACACGATCAATTTTGCTTTCACGGATTTTCAGCGCCATGTGCCGTTCCAGACCGAATACCGCGGCATGGTCTGGTCTGACGCCGAAGCCATGATCGCCTGCTTGCGACGAGCCTTGGAAAGGAGAGTCCCGATCCTGGAGGGCGCGTACCTGGCTGAGGTGACGCGGCCAGAGCTACAAAAAATTTTTCGCGGCAACATCGAAATGCCTCTGCTCGATGAGCGCGTCAAAATCCTTAACGAGGTCGGGCAAGTGCTTGTGCAACGCTACCGGGGTCACTTCTACAATTTCATCGAAGACTGCCCACCGAGAGCTTTTGATCGAGGCCGCGGCATCGTCGAGCGACTTGTCAAAGAATTTCCTTCGTTCAATGACCGGAGTCCTTATCAAGGACACACGGTCAAATTTTACAAGCGGGCGCAACTGGCCGCCTGGATGCTCTACGGACGATTGAGAAAGACCGGATTGTTCCGACTGAACGACCCGGATCAATTGACGGCGTTTGCTGACTACATCCTGCCAGCCGCGTTACGTCTGAAGGGCATTTTGCGGTATCACAAAAAGCTCGAAACGGCCATCGTCAACCGTCGCCTCATCCCGGCGCATAGTCCCGAAGAAGTGGAAATCCGCGCTCATACGATCTATGCGTGCTGGCGGCTGACTCAGGAGATCAACAAGCGGCGGCGGCCAGATCGTCAGATCATTGTCGCTCAGATTGACGCGCGGCTGTGGACGCACTTTCACACAACGGATTGGCCGCACCACTTGACGATCACGACGGCGTATTAAGCTGACGCGGAGAGCAGCGCCTCCGCCTGCTGACGCGAAGCCATGGCGCGCGCGCCCACGCGCGTGCAACACAACGCAGCACACGCATTGGCAAACGCAGCCACGCGCTCATAGGGCCAATCCTGAAGCAAGGCAAACGACAGGCCGCCCATGAAGGCGTCTCCAGCGCCGGTCGTATCAACCACGTTCACCGAAAACGCGGGCTGGTGAACCATCGTGTCGCGCGTCATAATCAGGCAACCTTCGCTGCCCATCGTCATGGCAACAACGGTTGGACCGAGCGAAAGCAGCTTGCGGGCAATGGCCTCAAAATCATTCTCACCGGTCAACTCACGAGCCGCCGCCTTGCACGGCTTGAGCACATCGGTCATGCTGAGCGCCGCCATCAGTTCGGCTTCGCTGCCCAATCCAGCGTTGATGAAGTAAGTTGGATCAACATCCAGATCAAAGAAGACCCGCGTGCCCGCTTCGCGCGCAATGCGAATCGCTTCATTGACCGGCGCTAGTGGCAATTGCGAAGCTTCGGTGTGAAAATGTCTCGCCTGCTGGATCGAAGTCGCAAACCGTGAGCGAACCTGTTCAGGCGTCACCCGGGCAGTCACGTTGGGGAACATATAGATGCACCGCTCTCCCTGCCCGTCAACCGGAATCCAGGTGAATGATGAACGCTCACCCGGCACGACTTCGACGGCGGTTGTATCCATGCCATCGGCGGCGAACGCCTCGAGGATGATTCGACCGTTGGCATCATCGCCGATTAACCCGATCCATCCGGCAGAAGCGCCCAGCCGCGCCACCTGCGTCAAGTTGTTGGCAGTGACACCGCCGGCATGAACCTCGAGCCGATGAGCATTGACCTTCTCTTCAGCGCCGATCAATTTCGGCACAAGCGCGAAATAATCAACTGTGCAACTTCCTAGGCCGACAACTTGGACGTGATTCATAAGGCACTGGCATTCAGTCAATGGATTTGGATAGAACGCCGATGAGGCGGATGCGGCGGATTTTCGCCGATTGATCCGCGTTGATCAGCCCAATCCATGTCATCCGTGTTCCATGAATGGCATTAGTTCGTGGAGTATTGGAGAGAACGCGGATGAGGCGGATGCGGCGGATTTTCGCCGA